>JAUUSJ010000050.1 GCA_030841965.1 Blautia sp. | reverse complement strand
GGGAGGCGGCAAAAATCAGCGTATGTCGAAAAATCGTGGGAACGAACGTGTTTACAGAGGATATCCTTGTTTGTTCTCTTAGCGTCTGTCCCCACTCCCTATGCAAATTTCCCCTAAAGCACCTTCCCCAAAAAGTCCTTCAACCTCGCATTCTCTGGCGCTTCAAAAATCTTATCCGGAGTTCCCTCCTCAGCGATAACCCCGTCATTCATAAAGAAGACTCTATCTGAAATCTCCCTCGCAAACCCCATCTCATGAGTCACAATCATCATAGTCATTCCCGTCTCTGCCAACCCTCGAATAACACTCAATACCTCGCCCACCATCTCTGGGTCAAGAGCAGACGTTGGCTCATCAAATAACATAACCTCTGGCTCCATCGCAAGCGCACGGACAATCGCAAGACGCTGTTTTTGTCCTCCTGACAATTTAGTCGGCTTAACATCTGCCTTATCTTTTAATCCCACACGCTCAAGCAAATTCATCGCCTTACTATGTGCCTCTTCTTTGCTCATTTTCTTCAAGAGAACTGGAGCCATCGTGATATTCTCCTCAACTGACATATTCGGAAATACATTAAAATGCTGAAATACCATTCCCATTTTCTGACGATGCAAATTAATATTCACACCCTTTGCCGTGATATCCTCTCCCCTCAAATAAATATGTCCGGAAGTCGGAACCTCGAGCAAATTCATGCAGCGAAGAAGAGTCGATTTGCCCGAACCAGATGGTCCGATTAAGCTTACGATTTCATTTTCATTTACATGTTGTGTAATATCCTTTAATACCTCAAGATGACCAAATCTCTTAGATATATGTTCAAAACGAATCATTCCTTTCCCATCCTCCTCTCTAATACTGCAACTAATTTACTAAGTGTAAAGGAAAGCGCAAAATAAATCACACCGACCACGAATAACGGCTCCAAAGACAAATAAGTCGCACCATTAATCGTACGGTAAGTTGTCATCAAATCTCCTACAAAGAAAGTAGAAGCAAGGGATGTCTCTTTAATATCGGTTACAAACTCGTTCGCAAGAGCTGGCAAAATATTTTTCATCGCCTGTGGAAGCACAACCTTCATAAGTGCCTGAGCTTGATTTAATCCGAGGCTTCTCGCCGCCTCTGTCTGTCCCTTATCTACCGACTGAATACCCGAGCGAATAATCTCAGATATATACGCCGTCGTATTCATAACTAAACCGACTGACACCGCCGCAAACGGAGATAAGTTGATTCCAAATTCTGGAAATATAAAATAGAAAATGTATAATTGCAGCAAAAGTGGTGTATTACGAAATAACTCTATATATGCTGTGGCAACAGTAGATAAGACCTTATTTTTGCTCATTTTCATAAGAGCAACGAAGGTTCCAAAAATTGTACCGCAAGTAACCGCAATCAATGCCAGAAGCAATGTATATAAAATACCCTGACCGAAGAGACTGCTGTACTGAGTCACCACCATTTTTATATTCTCAATCATGATTCCTCTCCTTTTATTCATCTTATCAAGAAAATACGGACCCACGATATTTCACGATATTGTGAGCCCGCATTTTATTATATATTTTCTCTATCTTATATGAAACTTATTCTGTGATAGAAGATGCAAGTTCCTGCGCATCTACTAACCACTGGTCATATAATTTCTCGTCGTTGATTTTCTTTATGATTTCATTCATCTTATCTAATAATTCTGTCTCGCCCTTATCGACAGCAACAACAAGCTCCGCCTCGTCATACACAAAAGTTGGCTCTGCGATTGCAAGACTGTCATCGCTTTTGACTACAGACTCAGCCACGACGTTCTGTAAAACAACACCTGCTGCCTTTCCAGATTTCACCATCTGAACACCGTCTGTCACTTTGCTGATTAACTGCTCTTTTGCATCGGATAAATTCTCCTGTACAATAGTATCCTGAGCTGAGCCATTCTGTGCCGCTACAGTCTCTCCCTTAAAATCTGCCGCTGTCTTAAATTTGTCCAGATTTTCCTTCTTAATAACAACTACCTGCTTTGAGTCATCGAAATATGGGTCTGTGAAGTCCACTGTTTTTCGTCTCTCCTCAGATGGATAATATCCATTGATAGAACAGTCTACCTTCCCCTGAGTCACAGCTGCAAGACAAGTATCAAAGTCCATCGCAACAATCTCACACTCTACTCCGAGTTCTTTTGCAATATAGCGAATCATCTCAACGTCAGCACCTACATAGACATCCTGTCCACTCTTAGATGGGTCCTGAAACTCATATGGCGCAAAATCTGGAGATACAGAAACTTTTAACACTCCCGCCTCCTGTACCTTTGCTAATACATTATCTGCACTTGTATCACTGGAATTGCTCGATGAGTTAGAAGAGTTTCCGCCTCCACAAGCTGCAAGGCTTAATGTCATTGCTGCGCATAATACTGCTGCTGCTATTTTTTTTAATTTCATATTTTCTTCCTCCTATTTTCCTTCTTTTTTATAGACGACATCTACTGCCGTCATTGCCATCGCTTTTGCAGCGATATGTAATAATTTATATGCCTCTTTTGAATTAGCCACCTCGATAAAATCACTGTCATGAAGCCCTGCGTCCGAGATATGTGCGGTGCTTAATGTCGTATAACAGGTCGGACAGCAATACGACACATTCCCGATATCTGTGCTCTCACTGTGATGAATATCCCCCTGTTTTAAGTCAGTGATACCTAATGCCGCTAAGTTTTTCTTCATCAGAGCATTCAGCCAATCGTATCGCTTCAAATCATAATAGACATTCTCCGCTTCCTTATACACAAGTTTGGCTCCTGTCATAAGCTCTGCACCCTTTCCGATATCTATGACTCGCTTTGCCACTTTTTTTAAAATATCTTTATTCGATGCTCGCACAAAAATCGCCATGGAAGAATATTCGGGGATGACATTTGGAGACTGTCCTCCATTTGTAATCGTCTCATGAATCTTCACTTCCGAGCCAAACTGCTGTCTCATCGCATTGATTCCCGCAATCGTCAGATAGCAGGCATCCAAGGCATTAATTCCATTCTCTGGCTCTTTGGCGGCATGCGCCGCTTTTCCGAAAAACTCAAACACAAAATCCGTGATTGCCATCGCTGTTGTGTCCACACAGTTGTCTCGCCCAAGATGCATCTGGAATACCGCATCGATACCATCAAATGCGCCCTCCTTCGCCATATTGACTTTGCGACCATATAACTCTTCCGCAGGAGTCCCAATTAAAATAACCTTGCATGGCTTTTCTAATAATCGACTTACCTTAGCGAGAGTAACCGCCGCAGTCACTGTGCTCGCCGCAATCCAATTATGTCCACAGGCATGTGCTATCTTATCGTGATTCTCTCCATAGCCAAATAATGCATCGTACTCCGCCAAAAATGCTATCTTCACTCCACCTTCCTCGCCGTACTCACAGCGAAATGCAGTTTCATAGCCAAGATAGGGGAATATGGCATGGAAACCTTTTTGTTGAAGTTTTTTTACGAGATATCTGGAAGATTCAAACTCCTCATCACTGAGCTCTGGATGTTCAAAAATATATGTGCTGATTTCTTCTGCCCAACTTGCTAGTTCTTCTTCTGTCTGACATAATATCTCTTTTATCTGTTCTATATTATAGGCCATATATATCAAATCCTTCCATCCTCTGTCGATTGAGCTAAAATCTTTCATACTTGATTATAAACTTACTGAGACAAGAAATCAAGGGCTTTATTCAGATTTATTGCATATTTTTGTATTTTTATGCAAAATGTTACAGATATTCCATTCCATTTATAAGCGCCTATCGAGTTTCCCTACACAGTCATTGGGCAAAAATAAACCCTTGAAAATGATTGTAATCGCTTACATTAAATGATATACTTAAAAAAAATAGAAAGGAGGAGGGCTCTCCTCTTGCGACAAAGGTTGCGAGTGTTTGAGCCTAAATTAAAATGAGCGATTCTAATTGTGCATACTGTATGGAGGGAGAATTAGTAGAAGCCTTCGGTATTAAAATTTGTGAACTAAGCAGTTCTAAGGTATATCTGTTCAAGGAGCAAAGCCATCCAGGAAGAGTTATCGTAGCTCACAAAAAACATGTCAGTGAGATTACAGAACTCACCGCAGAGGAAAGAGCAGATTATATGGAAGATATCAATAAGGTAGCTTTGGCAATGCATAAATTATTCCAGCCAGATAAGGTAAATTACGGCGCCTATGGAGATACTGGACATCATCTTCATTTCCACCTTGTACCAAAGTATAAGGATGAGTACGAGTGGGGCGGTGTTTTTGCCATGAATCCAGGAGAGAAACATTTGACCGAGGAAGAATACCAAAAAATGGTCAAGATGTACCAAGAGGAGCTTAATCAATAGAAAAAGATTGATAATCAAAAAACTTAGAAATAGATACCTCAACTTCTAAGAACCCATAAAAGAGGCTACCGAAACTTCATATGTTCCAGCAGCCTCTTTTTATTAATTGCTCTCCAAATACTGAATCTCTCTCAAATACAACCCTCTCGCCGGCGCCGTTGGTCCCGCCGCCTGTCTATCTCTCGCCTCTAAAATTCTCCTCGCATCTTCTGGCTTGAAGTATCCACTTCCTGCTCTCATCAATGTCCCTGCCAAAATCCGCACCATATTATAGAGAAATCCAGTTCCCGTGACTGTGAGAGTAATCAAATTTCCATCTCTACTCACTCTAAAATCTGTAATCGTCCTCACAGTTGTGCTCACCTGACTTTTCGCCGCACAAAAGCTCTTAAAATCATATGTCCCGATAAAACAATTCGCCATCTCCTGCATTTTCTTCTCATCGAGAGAATAGGTATAAAGCGCTACGTAATTTCGCATCGTCGGAATGCAAAAGCGCTCGTTTAATATTTTATACTCATAAGTCTTCTTGGAATCGCAGTATCTCGGGTGAAATCTTTCCTCGACTTCCTCGGATTTCATAACCCTAATATCCTCTGGAAGCTTTTGGTTTATCGCATAGCAGATTTTTTCTGCCGGAATATTCGACTCTGTGTCAAAAACAGCAATATTGCCATAGGCGTGAACACCCGCATCTGTCCTGCTCGCTCCGATTACCGTGATTTCTTCTCTCAAAAGCTTTGATAGGGTCTCATTCAATACTTCCTCAATTGTAATTCCATTTGGCTGAATCTGCCAGCCACAATAATTCGTGCCATCATATGCGACGGTTAATTTTACTCTCTTTTTCATATTCATAAGCTCTCTCTTAACTCAGTTCCCGCTTAGATTCCTATTCCAAGCTTCGTTACCATGATACTTGCCAGAATCATAATCACCATATATAAAGCTAAAATTGCATATGCCTTTTTATCGATAACAGAGTAGCGAAGCGGCTTCATCTTTGTCCGTCCCTCTCCGCCGTGATAACATCTAGCCTCCATCGCCATCGCCAAATCATTCGCCCTTCTGATTGCAGCCACGAAGAGGGGAACTAGGAGAGGAATCATATTTTTCATCTTCTGAATTAGATTTCCCTCGTTAAAATCAGCTCCTCTCGCCATCTGCGCTTTCATAATCTTATCTAACTCTTCTGTCAAAATCGGAATAAAGCGAAGTGCAATCGACATCATCATCGCAATCTCACTGACTGGGACTCTAACCTTATTCAAAAATCCAAACATTTTCTCAAGCCCACTCGTGAGCTGATTGGGCGTCGTCGTAAAAGTTAGAATAGACGAACCTAAAATCAGATAAATCAGTCGAATGGACAGATAGACAGCCATTATTACTCCTTCCTTTGTCAATCGAAAAATACCTATATGAAAAAGCTCCTCTCCCGGTGTAAAAAACATATTCACGACTACTGAAAATAGGAGAATAAAGATAATTGCCTTTAATCCTCTGCAAATAAAGCGAAACGGTACTTTGGAACATCGGATTACTAGAGCTAAAAATAACGTTGCAATTGCATATACAATCAAGCTTTTCTTAAAAAATAGACTGATGATAAAGAAAAATGTCCCTGCTATTTTCACTCTCGGGTCCAGTGCATGAATAGGAGAATTTGCTCTATAATATTGTCCTATTGTAATATCTCTAATCATTTTGCCTCCTTTATTTGGAGATTGCAGCTAAAATCGCCTCTTTTGCCTCTCCAATTTGTATGATATCAGTCGGAAGAGAAAACCCTCTCTCATTTAACATATGCATGCATTTTGTCACATCAGGAACCGAAAGCCCTGCTTCTAGCATTCTATCCATCTGAGCAAATATTTTCTTTGGCACTCCATCCATCAAAAGCTTTCCATTGTTCATAACAAGTACTCTCGTGGCGTAATCTGCGATATCTTCCATGCTGTGGGAGACGAGTATAATCGTCATTTTCTTCTCCTGCCATAATTCCTTTAGTAAGTTTAAGATTTTCTTGCGACCAATCGGGTCAAGTCCCGCCGTCGGCTCATCCAAAATAAAATACTGTGGCTCCATCGCAAGCACTCCCGCAATCGCAACCCTTCTCTTCTCCCCGCCGGATAGGGAAAATGGGGATTTCACCTCATATTCTTTCGGAATCCCGACTGCCTCCAATGCCTTTCTCGCTCTCTCCTCCTGCTCCTCACGGCTAAGACCCATATTTTTCGGGCCAAAGCATACATCATCTAAGACCGTCGCCTCAAAAAGCTGATATTCCGGATACTGAAAAGAGAACCCGACTTTCTTACATAAATCTCGGATAGAAAAGCCCTTACTATATACATCCTCTCCGTCGAAATAATAAGAACCGCTCGTGGCTTTTAATAACCCATTAAAATGTTGGATTAACGTGGACTTTCCAGAACCAGTATGTCCGATAATCCCGATAAATTCTCCCTGATTTATCTCAAGAGAAATATCATCGAGCGCTCTTTTTGGCTCTTCTCCCTGACTCTCATACTGATATATAATATGCTGCAGTTTCATCGACATCTTTTTTCACCACCTTTATGTCTCTTTCTTTTTTGTAGATTCGTATTTCAAGCGACATAATTCCTCTGTCAACTCCTCATTCGACAAAATATCTGCCCGAAGCTTGACTCCCTCTTTCCGAAGCTGATAAGCAAGCTCCGTCGCATGAGGAACCTCCAGACCATAAGATTTTAACTGCTCGACCTGCGAAAATATCTCTCTCGGATTTCCCTGCATCACAAGCTTTCCTCTATCCATCACAAAAATTTTATCCGCATCGATTGCCTCCTCCATATTATGGGTGATTAGCAATATCGTTATATTCTTCTCTTTATTTAATTGCTTGATTGTCGCTATGACATCCTCTCTTCCCCGTGGGTCTAGCATTGCCGTCGGTTCATCCAAGACAATGCATTCTGGCTCCATCGCCATAACTCCCGCGATGGCCACTCTCTGCTTTTGACCGCCCGATAAATGATTCGGGGACTGTAATCGAAATGCCTCCATATTAACTGCCTTTAGGCTCTTTGCGACACGCTTCCAAATCTCATCCGTCTCGATTCCGATATTTTCTGGACCAAACGCCACATCCTCCTCGACAATCGTTGCGACAATCTGGTTATCTGGATTTTGAAATACCATACCAGCTGTCTGGCGAATCTTTTGAATATTCTCCTCTTGTCTTGTGTCCATCTGTTTGATATATACAGCTCCCTCTGTCGGCTCCAAAATCGCATTCAATTGCTTTGCCAGAGAGGATTTGCCTGAGCCGTTATGCCCTAAAATAACAATAAAATCTCCCTTTTCTACCTCGAGATTTATCCCGTCAATCGCTGTAATCTCTTCTCTCTCTGTCTCATTTTCTCCTTCTCTTATATAGCGAAAAATCAAATCTTTTATCTGTATCATATTCATACTGTTTTATTCCCCTTACAACTGTCTAACAGGTTTTTTAAAACTTAATTGCCCCACCTATATATTCACTTATTAGAACTTACAACTAAAAAAGCTGTTCCAAAATAAAGCCTACTTTGGAACAGCCCCTATATATCCTAGCTGATTATACTAACTCAAGAATTACTTCCATTGCAGCATCGCCTTTTCTCTGTCCGATCTTAACGATTCTTGTGTATCCACCGTTACGATCTGCATACTTTGGACCATACTCATCGAATAATTTTGCTGTTAAATCAACCTTCTTTGTCTTTGCTTTCTTGCCAGCGGCTTCCTTTGGAACCTCTGTCACAGGATATAATACTTTTAACATCTGTCTTCTTGCATGAAGACGGGATGGTTTATCCTTCTTAATTTCTTTCTTTACTGTCTCGTAAACAGTTACTTTCTTTCCATCAACAACTTCTTTTACTCTCTTACCGTTTTCATCTTTTTTTGCAACTTTAGCGTCAACAGTAACTGTCTCGAAGTTATCTCTTTCTTTTACAGCCAAAGCGATTAAGCCTTCTGCAACCTTACGAATCTCTTTTGCCTTTGCCTCTGTTGTTCTAATTTTTCCAGTGTAAAGTAAACTTGTTACCTGGGAACGAATTAATGCTTTTCTCTGGGAAGCTGTTCTTCCTAATTTTCTATACTTTGCCATCTTGGACCTCCTAAATTGGTTATTCACTATGCTTACTATTATTCGGCGTAAGTGGGTCTATTCTTATTCTTCAGATGCATTTAATGCCAATCCTAATTCCTTCAACTTAGCCAAAACTTCTTCTAAAGATTTACGTCCTAAGTTACGAACTTTCATCATATCTTCAGAAGTCTTATTAGTTAATTCCTCGACTGTATTGATACCAGCTCTCTTCAAACAATTGTAAGAACGAACGGATAACTCTAACTCATCGATATTCATCTCTAATACTTTTTCTTTCTCATTGTCTTCCTTCTCTACCATGATTTCTGCAACCTTGGCATTCTCAGAAAGGTCAACGAAAAGGTTTAGATGCTCACTCAATACTTTTGCTGCAAGGCTTACCGCCTCGTCTGGAGCTAACGTACCATTTGTAAATACATCTAATGTTAACTTGTCATAGTCAGTAATCTGACCTACACGAGTATTCTCTACTGTCAAGTTTACACGCTCAACTGGTGTATAGATGGAGTCAATCGCAATCACGTCGATTGCCTGGTCCTCTGTCTTATTCTTATCGGAACCGACATATCCTCGTCCATTTGTGATAGTAAGCTCCATATCAAGACGACTATCTACGCCGCCGCTTAATGTAGCAATAACAAGGTCTGGATTTAAAATCTCAATATCGCTGTCTACATTGATATCTGCTGCTGTCACAACACCTTCACCGCTAAACTCAATATACGCATGTTTTGGTTCCATGCTCGTGCTATTATTTTTAATAGACAATTCCTTGATATTCATGATAATCTCTGTCACATCCTCTTTCACTCCAGGGATAGAACTAAATTCATGTAATACGCCTTTAATCTTTACAGAACTTACTGCTGCGCCTGGAAGGGAAGATAACATAATTCTCCTAAGGGAATTGCCCAAAGTTGTACCGTATCCTCTCTCTAAAGGTTCTACGATAAATCTTCCATATCGATTGTCCTCTGAAATTTCAGCTATCTCAATTCTTGGTTTTTCAAATTCAAACACTATATAGCCCCTCCTTATGGGTATTGGTTTCTTTCAATTTTTGATAAGTTATTGAAATAATTTTGAGGGTACTGACACGCCGTCATATAAGCCGTAAAAGCAAAGTCTGACAGCGATATAACTGCCCAAATCATACAAATATGACAGGACAGTTAGTTTTTTCTTATTATTTAGAGTATAACTCGACGATCAATGTCTCGTTTACAGGAACGTCAATCTCTTCTCTTGTTGGAAGAGCTTTTACTGTACCAGATAAGTTCTCATAGTCAACATCTAACCATGCTGGTAATAATCTTCCCTCTGTAACCTCTAAAATATCTTTATATCTCTGTGAGGATTTGCATTTTTCTTTAATCTCAATAACATCTCCTGCACTTACAAGATAAGATGGAATGTTTACGCATTTTCCATTCACTAATACATGCTTATGGTCTACAATCTGTCTAGCTTCTTTTCTTGTTCTAGCTAAACCTAAACGGAAAACAACATTATCCAATCTTGACTCTAATAAAACCATCAAGTTAGGACCTGTTAATCCGCGCATTCTTTCAGCTTTTGCATAGTAATTTCTGAAAGGTTTCTCTAATACACCATAAATGAATTTTGCTTTCTGTTTCTCACGAAGCTGAAGTCCATACTCGCTCATCTTTCTGTTTGCTCTTCTTAATGTACGGTTGGACTTTTTATCTATTCCTAAATATATTGGATCAAGATCCAAAGATCTACATCTCTTTAAAACCGGAGTTCTATCGACTGCCATTCTTCTACTCCTCCTATCAGACTCTTCTACGTTTTGGTGGACGACATCCGTTATGTGGAACTGGTGTTACATCTTTAATGCTTGTAACCTCTAATCCACATGCCTGAAGTGCACGAATTGCTGCTTCTCTTCCTGAACCTGGTCCCTTTACCATAACTTCTACTGTTTTTAAACCATGTACTAATGCTGCCTTAGCTGCTGTCTCAGCTGCCATCTGTGCTGCATATGGAGTAGACTTCTTAGAACCACGGAATCCTAATCCACCTGCACTTGCCCAAGAAAGAGCATTTCCAGCTGCATCAGTTAATGTTACAATTGTATTGTTAAAAGATGACTGAATATGTGCCTGTCCACGCTCAACGTTTTTCTTGACACGTTTTTTTGTCACTTTTTTCGTAACTTTCTTTGCCATTTATACACTAACCTACTTTCTCAATCATTCACTAATTCACTTTGAATCAATTATTTGTTTCTCGACTTATACGATTCTCCTGCTAACTTAAGATAGAAGATTATTTCTTCTTATTAGCAACAGTTCTCTTAGGACCTTTTCTTGTTCTTGCGTTAGTCTTTGTCTTCTGACCACGAACAGGAAGTCCTTTTCTATGACGAATACCTCTATAGCATCCAATTTCTTGTAAACGTTTAATATTTAATGCGATTTCTCTACGTAAATCACCTTCTACCATCTGTGTCTCGTTGATAATCTCACTGATTCTACGAACTTCGTCGTCTGTCAAATCGCGAACACGTGTATCAGGATTTACATTTGCCTCTTTCAGAATACGAATAGCACTTGTTCTTCCAATACCGTAGATATAAGTAAGACCGATTTCTACACGTTTCTCTCTTGGTAAATCAACTCCAGAAATACGAGCCATTTGTGCACCTCCACTGCTTATTTTGTGTCAAGGTAATAATCCATCGTATCCGCGTACGGTGAAATGATATACGTGTCTCATCCCTTGACTATCTCTAATTGTTATTATTTTATTATTAATATTTAATCAGCCGAACAACACCGCCTGGTGGTTCGTACTGCAGCCGCCTTAATTAATTGATTATCTATGCGTTGTCGCACTGAGTTATTATAACTGATTGCATAACAAAAAGCAAGGATTTTTTTTACTTTTTATCATTATCCCTGTCTTTGTTTATGTTTTGGGTTTTCGCAAATAATTCTGATTGCGCCTTTTCTTCTAATGACTTTACATTTCTCGCAAATTGGCTTAACTGATGCTCTAACTTTCACGATTCATTTCTCCTTTCAAAAACATTCGACATACATTATAGCATTAAAATTTCAATAATGCAAGTCTATTTTCCTATTTATCTCTCCAAATAATTCTTCCTCTGGACAAATCATATGGTGATAATTCAATAGTTACTTTATCTCCTGGAAGAATTTTGATAAAATTCATTCTCAACTTTCCGCTGATATGTCCTAAAACTACATGACCATTCTCCAACTGCACCTTAAACATCGCATTTGGAAGTTTCTCTAATACAACACCTTCTACTTCAATTACATCTGACTTTGACATATGAAATCCTCCTTCTTTTTTGAGTTAAACCCATTGACGTAATGCTTGATTGCCTTTTTTATATCTTCATCTCTGACTGTGAGTCCCGCATTTAATTTTTCCTCGAGCTCCCTGTCAATTTTGTAAGTAATTTGTACATGCTTTTTTTTCTTCTTCTTAGGTGAATCAAGAAGTTTATACTTACCGTCTACAAGATATACATATTCCTCTTTTACGCTTTCTATTATATATATCTTTCCCTTATCATGACCTGCCAAAGACTGGACAAAATAACCTTTTTTTGCTTCTAACATCTCAATCACCCGTCACCCTAAAAGAGATAAAATCTCAGGACCATCTTCCGTAATCAGAACGGTATTCTCGTAATGTGCAGACAAAGAACCGTCTCTTGTGACAACAGTCCAATCATCATCCATCCAGTTTACCTCATACCGTCCTATATTCACCATAGGCTCTATGGCAAGTGTCATACCTGGTCTTAGCTTGATTCCACGTCTCTTACCCGCAAAGTTTGGAATTTGAGGGTCCTCGTGAAGATTTCTCCCGATTCCATGTCCAACTAAATCTCGAACAACAGAATATCCATTGCTCTCCACATAGTTTTGGATAGTTCTCGAGATATCTATTAAATGATTCCCACTCACGGCAAATTTAATACCCTCAAAAAAACTCTCTCTCGTCACATCAATCAAACGCTTCGCTTCTTTGGAGATTTCTCCAACAGCATGCGTTCTCGCTGCGTCTGAGTGATATCCTTTATAAATGACTCCGGCATCTAAGCTTACGATATCTCCCTCTTTTAAAATTCGCTTCTTCGATGGAATTCCATGAACAACCTCATCATTTACTGACACACAGATTGAGGCAGGATACCCCTGATAGTTCAAAAAAGAAGGGATACATCCATAACTTCTAATAATCTCCTCTCCCAATCTGTCAATCTCATACGTGGAGATTCCCGGCTTAATTGCCTTACCTAATTCTTCATGGGTGCGGGCAAGGATTTTGCCCGCCTCCCTCATTAATTCAATTTCTGTCTTTGACTTTATTGTTACTGACATACTATGCCTCTAAAATCTTTGTAATCTGCTCAAAAATTGTCTCAATTGCCTGTGTTCCATCTACTTCTTTTAGACAGCCCTTTGCCTCATAAAAATCAATCAATGGCTGTGTCTGAGTATGATAGACATTAAGACGCTCTTTTACTGTCTCAGGCTTATCATCATCTCGAAGGATTAACTTTGCTCCACATGTATCGCAAACACCCTCTACTTTTGTCGCATTATATACGATATGGTATGTTGCGCCACATCCTACACATGCACGGCGTCCGCCCATTCTCTCGATAATATTCTCATCTGGAACTTCTACATCGATTGCATAGTCAATCTTTGTATTCATGCTTACTAAAGCGGCGTCCAATGCCTCAGCCTGAGGAATGGTACGTGGGAATCCATCTAATACGAATCCTTTTGCACAGTCATCTTGCACAATACGGTCCGCTACCAAGTCAACAACTAACTCATCTGGAACTAACTGTCCCTGGTCCATATAAGCTTTTGCTTTCTTTCCAAGCTCTGTCTGATTTTTGATATTCGCTCTAAAGATATCTCCTGTTGAGATATGAGGAATACCATATTTGGAAGAAATCATCTTAGCCTGTGTTCCTTTTCCCGCACCAGGTGCGCCTAACATAATAATTTTCATAACTTAATCCTCCTTTTCTAAGCCTTGTTTTCTTTGTATCTCTCCTTGAGAAGAACGAGTTCTTCGTTCACTCTCATATAACACAAATAGGGATGTCTTCGAATGAAATAAATTCATTCTAAGACAGCCCTGTTATTTCTGCTGTTTAATCGTTCAAAAATCCTGAGTAATGACGAACCAGTACCTGTGATTCAATTTGTTTAATTGTCTCCAAGATAACTCCCACAACGATGATAAGAGAAGTTCCTCCGAAGGAGACATCCGCTCCAAACACTCCGTTAAAGAAGATTGGAATGATGGAAATAATAATCAATCCAACTGCTCCGATAAATACAATACTATTCAAAATCGTATTCAAATATTCCGTCGTAGGTTTTCCTGGTCGAATACCTGGGATAAATCCACCCTGCTTTTTGATATTATTCGATACCTCCAAAGGATTGAATGTAATGGAAGTATAAAAATAGGCAAATAATACAATAAGCAGTATATAGACAAGAAGACCGATGGAACGCGCTGGATTTTCAGGGTCACACCAATTGCCCTGATTCAAACAACTCAGTACTTTAGCTCCCCATCCTGATTTGCCAACTCCAAATAATTGGCTAATAATCAATGGTAATTGAAATAATGAGGATGCAAAAATGATAGGGATAACATTTGCTGTATTCACTTTGAGAGGAATATGGCTTGATTGTCCTCCAAACATTTTTCTTCCTTGAACTTTTTTAGCATACTGTACAGGAATTCTTCTCTCTGCATCTTGTAAAAGAACAGATAATACCATTGTAGCAAGCACTACAAATGTGATAACTGCAACTGCAATTACCATCGTTCCAATTACTTTTCCTTGAATAAACTGTTGATATAGTTTATAAAAGTCATTTGGCATTCTTGATACAATATTTACAGCAAGGATAATGGAGATACCATTTCCAATTCCCTTCTCTGTAATTCTCTCTCCAAGCCACATGATAATAGTACTTCCTGCTGTCAAGGCTGCTATCATCGTGATGACTGTGAGCGCATCATAAGTACCAAGAGCTCCGCTTCTTCCAAAGCCGATTGCGATACCCGCACTCTCTAAAATAGACAATGCGATTGTCACAAATCTCGTAATATTAGTAAGCTTTTTACGTCCATCTTCTCCATCTTTTTGCATCTCTTCTAAAGCAGGAATTGCAATCGTCAAAAGCTGTATAATAATCGATGCTGTAATGTATGGAGTTACATTTAATGCAAACAGGGACATTGACATAAATGACCCTCCAGTAAAGGAATTCATAATATTAAAGGAATCACCCAAAGTCTGAGACAAATATGCCTGTACCTGAGCTGTGTCAATTCCCGGAATCGGCAATTGACATCCCAATCTTACAATTATAATTACAAATACTGTAAATGCCAGCTTTTTTTGCATTTCCTTGACTTTTAGAGCATTCGCCAAGCTCTTAAACATACTAGATCACCTCAGCTTTTCCGCCGAGAGCTTCAATTTTCTCTTTTGCGCTTGCGCTAAAAGCATTCACCTGAACTGTAAGCTTCTTCGTTAATTCTCCGTTTCCAAGAATTTTAACACCATCACATGCTTTTTTGATAACGCCTGTCTCGATTAAGCTATCTACAGTTACTACTGTATCTGCGTCAAATCTCTCTAAAGCTGAAACATTGATGGCAACAATCTCTTTATGATTTCTACAAGTAAAACCTCTCTTAGGAAGTCTTCTGTATAAAGGCATCTGTCCACCTTCGAAACCAATTCTTACTCCGCCGCCAGAACGAGCTTTCTGACCTTTATGACCTTTACCAGCTGTTTTTCCGTTTCCTGAACCATGGCCACGACCTCTTCTAAAGTTGTTGCTATGCTTTGAACCATCTGCAGGACGTAAATTTGATAAATCCATTTATGGCACCTCCTAACTTAACTAGATTTCTTCTACTTTTACTAAATGTCTTACATGCCAGATCATTCCTCTAACTGCTTCATTATCTGGCAACTCAACTGTTTTATGCATTTTTCTCAATCCCAAAGCTTCTACAGTTTTTCTATGTTTTGGAATAGCACCAATCGGTGATTTAACTAAAGTAACTTTTAATTTATCTGCCATGATATTATTCCTCCTATCCAAGAATCTCTTCTACAGTCTTTCCACGAAGTTTCGCAACCTGCTCTGGAGTTTTTAACTGTGCAAGACCCTCGATTGTTGCAAGCACGATATTTTGCTTATTATTAGAGCCTAAGGATTTAGAACGGATATTTTTGTATCCTGCAAGCTCCAATACAGAACGAGATGGACCACCAGCGATGATACCAGTACCTTCTGGAGATGTCTTTAATAATACAGAGGCACTTCCAAACTTTCCTGTAAAATCATGTGGAATACTTCCATTTTCGTCCATTGGCACTTTCACCAATTTCTTCATAGCATCTTCTTTACCTTTACGAATTGCTTCTGGAATCTCAGTAGCTTTTCCAAGGCCTGCACCAACGTGTCCGTTTTTGTCACCAACAACAACTAAAGCTGCAAATCTAAAGTTACGACCACCTTTTACAACTTTTGTTACACGTTTGATTGATACTACTTTTTCTTCTAATTCTAATTGACTAGCATCAATAATTGTACGCTTCATTGTAATATCCTCCTTACTTAGAATTGCAATCCAGCTTCTCTAGCTGCGTCTGCTAATGCTTTAATCTTACCCTGGTATACGAAGCCTCCTCTATCGAAGACAACTGTTGTAATACCTTTTTCTAATGCGCGCTCAGCGATTACTTTTCCTAAGTAAGCTGCTGCTGCTACGTCGTTTGTTTTCTCTAACTCAGCCTTTACTTCTTTTTGAAGAGTTGCTGCTGATACAAGGGTATTATGAGCTGTGTCATCAATAATTTGGGCATACATATGATTATTACTTCTAAATACTGCTAGACGTGGTCTATCAGCTGTTCCACTAAGATAGTTACGAAGATTTTTATGTTTCTTAGCGCGAACTTCTTTTCTTGATTTCTTACTAACCATTCTCTTATCCTCCTAATTATTTCTTACCAGTCTTACCAACTTTACGTCTAATCACTTCATCAGCGTATTTGATACCTTTTCCTTTGTAAGGCTCAGGTCTTCTCTTATCTCTGATTTCAGCAGCATACTGGCCAACTTTTTCTTTATCGATACCTTTGACTGTAATCTTATTTTGACCTTCCAAAACAGATTCCAATCCTTCTGGGTCTTCCATCTCTACTGGATGAGAATATCCCAAAGAAAGGATTAATTTCTTACCTTGCTTTTGAGCTCTATAACCAACACCGTTGACTTCAAGTACTTTCTCGTAACCTTTTGTTACGCCGACAACCATGTTGTGAATTAATGTTCTTGTCAAGCCGTGTAATGATTTCATCTTCTTTAAATCATTCGGTCTCTCAACTTTAACTAGATTTCCTTCTACTTTAATGTCCATCTCTTCTGGTAATACTTTTACAAGTGTTCCCTTTGGACCTTTTACTGTCACTTTATTTCCAGCTTCCACTTTCACTTCAACGCCAGCTGGAATCTCAACTGGATGTTTACCGATACGTGACATATTGCACCTCCTTAAATTGTCGGAGAGGGATGACCCTCTCTGTTTTCAGAACTTCTTCCTTCAATCTATCTGTCAAGTACATAAGCTATGTCCTAACAGCTCTTTCGTCTCTCATCTATGATAAAGGGAAGTCAGCATCCTACCAAACGTATGCTAAAACTTCACCGCCGATATTTGCTTTTCTAGCTTCTTTGTCTGTAATAACGCCTTTATTTGTAGAAATAATAGCAATTCCAAGTCCTCCAAGAACCTTTGGAAGGTCCTCACAGTTAGCATATACACGAAGACCAGGTTTAGAAATTCTCTTTAATCCTGTAATAATTTTTTCATTCTTATCTGCACCGTATTTTAATGTGATGCGAATTGTCTTAAAGTTTCCATCTTCTACTAATTCATATCCTTTGATATATCCTTCATTTAAAAGGATGTCTGCGATAGAAATTTTCATCTTAGATGCAGGAACATCTACTGTATCATGTTTTGCAGTATTCGCATTACGAATTCTTGTAAGCATATCTGCAATTGGATCGCTCATTGTCATTGTTATTTGCCTCCTTTTTCTATAGATTTTACCAGCTTGCTTTCTTCACTCCTGGAATTTGTCCCTTATATGCTAATTCACGGAAGCAAATTCTACAAATTCCGTATTTTCTTAAGTAAGCATGTGGACGACCACAGATTCTACAACGACTATATTCTCTAGTGGAGAATTTTTGTTTACGCTGTTGCTTTAAAATCATCGCTTTTTTAGCCATGGATTCTCCTCCTCACTATTTACTAAATGGCATACCGAATAAAGTTAATAATTCACGAGCCTCTTCATCTGTCTTAGCAGTTGTTACGAAGATGACGTCCATACCTCTAACTTTATCTACTTTATCGTACTCAATCTCTGGGAAAATTAACTGCTCTTTGATACCTAATGCATAGTTACCTCTTCCGTCAAATGCATTTGGGTTTACACCTCTAAAGTCACGTACACGAGGTAATGCTAAGTTGATTAAGCGGTCTGCAAACTCATACATCTTCTCTCCTCGAAGAGTAACCTTACATCCGATTGGCATACCTTCTCTTAATTTGAAGTTAGCAACAGATTTTTTAGCCTTAGTAATAACAGCTTTCTGACCTGCAATAATTTCCATATCTGCTACAGCAGAATCCAATGCTTTACGATTGTCTTTTGCCTCACCGACACCCATGTTGATAACAATCTTGTCAAGCTTTGGCACTTGCATTTCATTTTTATATCCAAACTTTTTCATCATAGCATCTTTGATTGTTGTGCTATAAGTTTCTTTTAATCTACTCAACGTCATGGCCTCCTTTCTCAAATTTATTAGTCGATTACTTCGCCTGTTGATTTTGCAACACGAACTTTTTTGCCGTCCTCAACCTTATGGCCAATTCTTGTTGGTTTTCCTTTGTGAACGTACATTACGTTAGATACATGGATTGGAGCTTCCTTCTCGATGATTCCGCCCTGCTGATTTTGCTGATTTGGTTTTGTATGTTTGGAAACCATATTCACACCCTCAACAATAACAGTATCTTTTTTTGTATTAACGTGAAGTACTTTACCTTCTTTACCTTTATCTTTACCTGTGATTACCTGCACAAGGTCATCTTTTTTAATTTTAGACATGTCGGCTACCTCCTTATAATACTTCTGGTGCTAAGGAGACAATCTTCATATACTTTTTGTCTCTCAACTCACGAGCTACAGGTCCAAAGATACGTGTTCCTCTTGGGTTTGTATCATCTTTTAAAATAACTGCAGCATTTTCATCAAATTTTATATAAGAACCGTCTTTACGACGAGCGCCTTTTTTTGTACGTACAACGACAGCTTTCACAACGTCACCTTTTTTTACAACTCCACCTGGTGTTGCATCTTTAACCGTAGCAACAATAACATCACCGATGTTAGCGTATCTTCTTACGGAACCGCCTAAAACGCGGATACAAAGCAATTCTTTCGCACCAGTATTGTCGGCAACTTTTAGTCTTGACTCCTGCTGAATCATGCTTTTCTCTCCTTCCTGAGCGCAATCGATATAATCTATTTCGCTTTCTCAACAATTTCAAC
This sequence comes from Blautia sp., assembly GCA_030841965.1. Lineage (GTDB taxonomy): Bacteria > Bacillota > Clostridia > Lachnospirales > Lachnospiraceae > JAUUSJ01. Next base: position 6,543 of record JAUUSJ010000050.1, on the reverse strand, counting down.
AAGTCTCCATCTCTTATCCTTAGACAATGGTCTTGTCTCCATAACTTTTACTCTATCACCAATCTTACACTCATTGTTCGCATCATGAGCTTTTAACTTGTAAGTTCTCTTTACAATCTTTTTATATAAAGGATGTTTTACGTTGTCCTCGATAGCAACAACGATTGTCTTATCCATCTTATCACTGATAACTTTGCCTACACGGGTTTTTCTTAAATTTCTCTCCACAGCAAACTCCTCCTTCCCAGATTATTTCTGTGTAATAGCACCCTGAATTCTAGCGATATTTCTTCTCACTTCTTTAATTCTGCTGGTGTTTTCCAATTGATTTGTTGCGTTTTGGAATCTCAAGTTAAATAATTCCTTCTTAGCAGCTACTAATTCCTCATTGAGTTCTGCAGCTGATTTTGTTCTTAAATCCTCTACATACTTAGTTGTTTTCACTGTTATCACCGCCTTCTAAATCTGCACGAGAAACAATTTTACACTTAACAGGTAATTTGTGAACTGCAAGACGAAGAGCCTCTCTAGCTACCTCCTCAGGTACACCAGAAATCTCGAACATTACGCGACCTGGCTTCACAACTGCTACCCAGTATTCAAGAGTACCTTTTCCGGAACCCATACGTGTTTCTGCTGGTTTTGTTGTTACTGGTTTATCAGGGAATATTTTAATCCAAACTTTACCACCACGCTTGATATAACGAGTCATGGCAATACGGGCAGCCTCAATCTGGTTTGATTTAATCCAAGCTGGTTCCATAGCTACAATACCGTACTCACCGTAAGTGATTTTATTTCCTCTTGTAGCCTTTCCTGTCATAGAACCACGGAACTGTTTACGACGTTTTACTCTCTTAGGCATTAACATTATTTATCGCTCCCTTCCTGTGTATTCTTAGTTGGAAGAACTTCGCCATGGTAAATCCATGTTTTTACACCTACTTTTCCGTAAGTTGTATCTGCCTCTGCGAAGCCATACTCAATGTCTGCACGAAGTGTCTGTAGTGGAATATTTCCCTCGCTGTAGAACTCTGTACGAGCCATATCAGCTCCGCCAAGACGTCCAGAAACAGCTGTCTTAATTCCTAAAGCACCACTTCTCATTGTTCTCTGCATACAAGACTTCATAGCTCTTCTGAAAGAGATACGATTCTCTAACTGTGCAGCGATGTTCTCAGCAACTAACTGAGCATCTTTGTCTGGTTTCTTTACTTCTTTGATGTCGATGAAAACTTTCTTTGTTGTCATCTTCTGGATTTCTTTCTTTAACTCCTCAATTGCAGAACCACCTCTACCGATTACGATACCAGGTTTTGCTGTGTGGATGATTAATTTCACTCTATCAGATGCTCTCTCAATCTCGATTCTGGAGATTCCAGCACTATATAATCTCTTTTTAACGAATGTTCTAATCTTATTATCTTCTACTAAGTTATCTGCAAAATCAGCTTCTGCATACCATCTGGAGTCCCAATCTTTGATGACTCCGACTCTCAATCCATGTGGATTTACTTTCTGTCCCATTATTGCCCTCCTTATCTTTCATCAAGCACGATAGTGATATGGCTCATTCTCTTCTCGATTCTGTAAGCTCTACCCTGTGCTCTAGGTTGAATTCTCTTCATAGTAGGTCCCTTATTTGCATAACACTCTGCAACATAAAGGTTCTCCTTATTCATACCATTGTTGTTTTCTGCGTTGGCAATAGCAGATTTCAATAATTTCTCTATTAAGCTTGAAGCATATCTTGGATTATAAGCTAAAATACCAAGAGCTGTTTCTACGTCTTTACCACGGATAGCATCTAAGACGAAGCAAGCTTTTGTAACAGACACTCTTGCGTAAGATAATTTAGCAGATGGTCTTGTATCTCTGTTTGCGTTTCTCTCTCTCTTAACTTGGGATCTATGTCCTCTTGCCATGATGAATGAAACCTCCTTTCAAAATAAGTCAAAAACTAACGAACCTTGGATTTCTTCTCGTCTTTTCCATGTCCTCTATAAGTTCTAGTTGCAACAAACTCACCTAATTTATGTCCAACCATGTCTTCTGTAACATATACAGGCACATGCTTTCTTCCATCATGTACGGCAATTGTATGTCCTACAAATGAAGGGAAGATTGTGGAGCGACGTGACCAAGTCTTAATCACTTCTTTGCTGCCTGTTTCATTTAATGCGTCTACCTTCTTTAACAAACTTGCGTCTGCGAAAGGTCCTTTTTTCAATGAACGAGCCATTGGCTTACCTCCTTATACTATTTAATACTTCTTCCGTCTCTTCTTCTTACAATCAACTTATTGGATTTCTTGTTTTTCTTTCTTGTCTTAAGACCAAGAGCAGGTTTACCCCAAGGAGTACATGGACCTGGACGACCAATTCCTGTCTTTCCTTCTCCACCACCGTGTGGATGGTCATTAGGGTTCATAACAGAACCACGAACTGTTGGGCGAATACCCATGTGGCGCTTTCTACCAGCCTTACCAATATTGATCAAGTCATGCTCAATGTTTCCTACCTGTCCTACTGTTGCTCTACAAACAACAGGAACCATTCTCATTTCTCCGGATGGAAGTCTAAGTGTTGCGTATTTTCCTTCCTTAGCCATTAACTGAGCTGAGTTACCAGCGGAACGAACTAACTGTCCACCCTTTCCTGGATATAACTCGATATTATGAACCTCTGTACCAACAGGGATATTAGCAAGTGGAAGACAGTTTCCGATTCTTACCTCAGCCTCTGGACCGCTCATGATTGTTGCACCAACTTTTAATTTGTTAGGAGCGATGATATATGATTTCTCACCATCTGCGTAGCAGATTAATGCGATATTTGCTGTTCTATTTGGATCATATTCGATAGCAACAACTTTTGCTGGAATATTATCTTTTCTTCTCTTAAAATCAACTAATCTATATTTTCTTCTGGATCCACCGCCATGATGTCTCACAGTAATTTTTCCTTGGTTATTACGACCAGCATTTTTCTTTAAGGAAACAACTAAAGATTTCTCTGGAGTTGTCTTTGTGATTTCAGCGAAATCAGAGCCAGTCATATGTCTTCTGGAAGGTGTATATGGGTTATATGTCTTAATTCCCATTTCCTTTCACTCCTTTCGGTTCTCTGTATTTAGTATCACGCTTTTATGCGTATAGTTTGCTGTATCTATCCTCGATTTATAGTCCCTCGAAGATTTCGATATCTGCGCTATCTGCTGTCAACTTCACGATAGCTTTCTTTGTCTTAGCAGTCTTTCCGTAAACCATACCACGTCTCTTTGTCTTTCCGTCGTAGTTCATTGTGTTTACCTTTGCTACCTTTGTTCCCTCGAACATTTTCTCAACTGCCTCTTTAATCTGAGATTTGTTTGCACTTGGATGAACTAAGAATGTGTATTTCTTCTCAGCCATATCGTTCATACTCTTCTCTGTCACAACTGGTTTTAAAATAACATCATAGTATTTGATATCAGCCATTATGCGTACACCTCCTCAATCTTAGCAACTGCATCTTTTGTCACAATCATCGTATCGTATTTTAAGATATCGTATACATTGATTGTATTTGTCAAAGCAGTCTTTACTGTTGGAATATTATTAGCAGACTTAATTACAACGTCGTCTTTCTCGCCCATAACGATTAACGCCTTGTCAACCTTTAAGTTATTCAATACTGTCTGCATTTTCTTTGTCTTAATCTCGTCGAATTTCAAAGCATCTAATACAACGAATTTTCCTTCGCTCACTCTGGATGTCAATACAGATTTTAATGCTTTTCTCTTCTCTTTTTTATTTAACTTGAAAGAATAATCTCTTGGCTTTGGAGCAAATACAACTCCACCACCTGTCCACTGTGGAGATCTTGTTGAACCCTGTCTTGCATGACCTGTTCCTTTCTGTCTCCAAGGTTTTCTACCGCCACCGCTTACTTCAGAACGAGTTTTCGCACTCTGTGTTCCCTGGCGTTTATTTGCAAGCTGATTTACAACAGCCATATGCACTAAATGTTCGTTTACGTCAATACCGAAGATCGCATCATTCAGTTCGATTGTTCCAACTTCCTGACCTTCCATATTATAAACAGCTACTGATGCCATTTGTGTGTTCCTCCTTCCTCAAAAGCAACTAGGCTTTTACTGTCTCTTTAAGTGTTACTAAAGCTTTCTTAGGTCCTGGTACAGCACCTTTTACTAAAATAACATTGTTTTCTACATCTACTCTTACAATTTCAAGGTTCTGAACTGTAATCTGGTCAGCACCCATACGACCTGCCATCTTTTTGCCCTTGAATACACGGCTTGGGTCACTGGCAGAACCGTTGGAACCTGCATGACGATGGTACTTGGAACCGTGAGTCTTTGGACCTGTGTGAAGTCCGTGTCTCTTAATACCACCTGCAAATCCTTTACCTTTGGAAATTGCTGTTACATCTATCTTATCGCCTGCTGCGAAAATGTCAGCCTTGATTTCCTGGCCTAATGTGTAGCTCGCTGCATCCTCGAATCTAAACTCTCTCACATATCTCTTGCAAGCTACGCCAGCTTTTGCAAACTGACCTTTCTCAGGCTTATTTACTAAATTCTCTCTCTTGTCGGCATATCCAACCTGTACAGCATTATAACCGTCGTTATCAACTGTCTTAACCTGTGTTACGACACATGGACCAGCCTGTAATACTGTCACTGGAGTTAAAACTCCATCCTCACTGAAGACTTGAGTCATTCCGACTTTTGTCGCTAAAATTGCTTTCTTCATGATATTTCCTCCTAATTTAATCTACAGCGGATTGCTTCTTGCAATCATCCTAGACGCCGCTACTCGCAACCGTTAGGATCTATTTGTTTTTCATTTTGATGTCGATATAGACACCTGCTGGCATTTCCAATCTGGATAAAGCGTCAACTGTTTTCTGAGTTGGTGTGATGATATCGATTAATCTCTTATGAGTTCTCTGCTCAAACTGCTCTCTGGAATCTTTATATTTGTGAACAGCTCTAAGAATGGTAACTACCTCTTTCTTTGTAGGCATTGGAACTGGTCCGCTCACCTTAGATCCTGTTTTCTTTACAGTTTCAATGATGCTCTTTGCTGATGCATCGATTAATTGATGATCATACGCTTTTAATGTAATTCTCATAACTTGACTTGCCATAAAAAAAGTCGCCTCCTTTTCGCACTTTATTGCAGTACGACAAGCGGTGACTGTACACTCTCCCGTGTGTATCATGTAAGCTCTCTACACACATCTGCTTTGCAGATTCTATCTAACTTGTATACAGTGACTTGTCGCCAGTTTCTCTAACTTGACATTCGCTCCACGGAAAACCTACCCTCTCGGTAGCAACCTCACGCTTCTTAGCTATCAATGTCACAACGCTTTTCATTATACATGAAGGAATTTAAAAATGCAAGCACTTTTTTTGTTTTTTTAAAATATTTTCTTTCTCGCTATTACTGGACAATAGATGTACATTTTGATATGATAAATTTATCAAAAAATTTCAAATCTCATCACAAAAAGGGGGAAACTTATGAGACGCGTAAAAGATGACCGAACTTTTGGAACTTATCTACTCTTCTCCATTCTGACTTGCGGTATTTATGCTATATTTTTCTTCTATTACTTAATAGAAGATTTGAATACTGTATGTGAGCCTGTGGAGGATATTAATGATAGCCAGAAATCTCCAAATTATATTCTTGTTGTTATTTTTTCACTGCTGACTTGTGGTATTTACACTCTGTTTTGGCTCTATAAACAGGGAAACCGTATTCAGATAGCAGGGAAACGGTACGGATTAGATATCAGTGAGAATGGAACAACTCTTTTATTATGGCCGTTGCTCGGTATTTTGGTCTGCGGTGTCGGGTCAGTTATTGGAAGTTTTGTCAGTTATTATTATTTTATCACGAATATTAATAAATTATGTAAGGCTTATAATCGCAGGTTTATTGACTCGAATAATTCGGATATGAATTCTTATGGCGGGTATAATGGGTATGGGAATGATTATAGTAAGCAGGGGTATGATTCTTATGATTCCTATCAATCTCCTGCGCATGTTTCGCCGGCTTCTCAAGACTCATTGTCTGGAACACTTGAGTTTGTTTCTGGAGAATTACAGGGGACAACGATTCCGCTTAAGAATCAGGATAGTATTGTAATAGGTAGAGACCCGTCTATATCGAATATTATTTTGAATAGTAAGGATATTAGTAGACGGCATTGTGAAATTCAGTATAATTCATCGGATCGTTGTTATTATATTTGCGATTATTCTTCTTATGGGGTTCGAGTGAATGGACAACAGATTCCAAAGAATAATCCTGTTCGATGTAATTCTGGGGCTAGGGTTTCGTTGGCGAATGGAAGGAATGAGTTTATTTTGAGGTAAGCGAGAGACTTTTAATTGGGGATAGGTGCGAAGAGTTTGTATAAACTAGTGGTTAGAGTTGGGGATAGACGCGAAGAGAGTCCGGCGATATATTCTCTAAAAACACGTTCGTTCCCACGGTTTTTCGACATACGCTGATTTTTGCCG
>JAUUSJ010000286.1 GCA_030841965.1 Blautia sp. | reverse complement strand
TTCGTTCCCACGATTTTTCGACATACGCTGATATATGCCGCCTCCCGCAAACTCGTACCTTCGGTACTCAGACAATGCTCCAGCGGCAAAGCTAAGTATATCGAAAAATCGCTCCACTCTCTATCGTTTTCGGGGCATATCTTTGTCTGCTCTCTTGGCTGTGTGATGGCGAAATAAATTGAGAATGGAGAATTATGAAGATTGTATTTATTTATATGGCGTCTGGGTTTAGTAGGCGTTTTGGGGAGAATAAGTTATTGACTGATTTTTGCGGGAAGCCTCTCTATATGTATGGATTAGATTGCCTGTTGGAGGTAAAAAAGGCTTTAGAAGAGGGAGAATATGGAAAAAGTGGGCAGAGTGAAAGAGAGAGCATTTTTTCTGCCCAATTAAATGAGAGTCTTGAGGGGGAGAATGAGGGGAAGTTTGAGATAGAGATTTTGGTGGTGAGCCAGTATGAGCAGATTAGGAGGCAGGCAGAGAAACTGGGGATGAAAGCTGTTCAAAATGAGAAGAGTGAGGAGGGGATTGCCGCTTCTCTTCGGCTGGGAACGATTGCAGCGGGGGAGGATACGAATGTTTTTGTCTATTTTGTGGCAGACCAGCCTTATATGAGGACAGATAGGATAGAGGCTTTTGTGAGAGGTTTTGTGGAGAGTAAAAAGGGGATTGGGGCAGTTAGCTTTCAGGGTCAGAAAGGAAATCCCGCAGCCTTTTTGCGAAAATATAGGGAGGAATTGCTTTTGCTCTGTGGAGACAGGGGAGGCAGTGTGATTATGAGGCAGCATTTGGATGATTTGTGGCTGATGGAAGTGCCAGAAGAGATGGTCAGGGATGTTGATACGAGAGAGGATTTGGACGAGATAAAATTTTTGGAATAGTTCAGGTGTTTTATTCATTTGATGATTCAACGGTTACAAACTTGTCTAAAAAATTTTTATCTTATGTTGACAAACAGAATAAAAAACGGTATAATAGCAATCGTATGAGAAATTTAGGAGATACAATATGCTATGCAAATAAACGTATCAGAACTTTTATCGACCTTAAAAAAAACAGAGCAATTTGTTGCTTCCGTTGATTTCGATGAAGTTTCACTCTCAGGTCAGAAGTACTCTATCGTGGAGAAGGAAGAGTTTTTGCTCACGGTGAGTAATATAGGCAAGAAGAAGATTCGTGTGGAAGGAGAGACAAAGGTGATCGTCTCGATTCCTTGTGATCGTTGCCTGGAAGAGGTGAGAACACCATTTCTGATTCATATAGATGAAACCTTAGAGGCGAATCCGGAGCAAGAGGACGATGAAAATGCAATGGATTTGAACTTTATCGAAGGATGTGCGCTGGATGTAGACATGCTTGTTTATGATGAGATTGTGATGCAGTTTCCGATGAAGACTCTATGCAAGGAGGATTGCAAGGGACTTTGTAGTGTATGCGGTTGCAATCGAAACAAGGTCACATGTGATTGTGATAGAACGGTCTTAGACCCGAGAATGTCCATTATCCGAGATATCTTTAATAACAACAAGGAGGTGTGATGAATGTCTATTTGTCCAAAGAATAAATCTTCAAAAGCTAGAAGAGATAGCCGTAGAGCAAACTGGAAGATGACAGCTCCTACATTAGTAAAATGTAGCAAATGTGGTGCTTTGATGATGCCACATAGAGTATGCAAGGCTTGCGGATCTTACAACAAGAAAGAAATCGTAGCTGCAAAATAATGCAGAATTTATGAGGCTGTTATGCTAAGTGAATTTATGATACTAAGTTCATTTGGCATGACAGCCTCTTTTTGCATCATATCAATGGCTTATGGAAAATTTAGCAAAATAAAAAGAGAGAGAAAAAATGAGAATTATAGCATGTGACGATGAAAAGAATATTTTGATGCAACTTGAAACATGGGTGACAGATTATTTCACAAAAAAGAAGATGGAATTTTCGTTTGAAAAATATCAGACGGGAAGAAGCTTTATTAGAGAGTTGGAGCAGTATAAGGGAGAAGAACCGATTATTATTCTTATGGATATACAGTTGCCAAGAGAAGATAATGGGATTGATATGATTAAGCAGATTAAGAAACGAGCGGAGAAAATAGCGGTTATCTTTGTATCTGGCTATACGGAGTATGCGGAAGATGTATTTGATGTTGACCCAGTTTATTTTCTGGTGAAGCCGTTAAAGAGAGAAAAGTTTGACAGAGCGATTCGATTAGCGATTCAAAAATTATTGAATACAAAAGAAGAATTATCGATTACGATTCAAAGTCGTCAGGAGACGAAAAAGATATTTTATCATGAAATTTTATACATAGAAAGTGCATTGAGAAAAACGAAATTTCATTGTCTTTTGGAAGATTATGAATATTATGAGCGCTTGGATAGTTTGGAGAAAAAGTTGGGGAAGGGATTTATTCGCTGTCATAAGAGTTTTTTGGTAAATTTATCCCATGTAAATAGTCTAAAAAGAAGGGAGTTGATACTGGATAATGGTCAATGTATTCCAGTAAGCAATAGCAAGGCAAAGGAGACGAAAGAGGCAGTTCTTCGATATTTAAGTGGATTGATGGAGTAGGTGAGAAAAATGAAAAGAATGAGAGGATTGACAGCGGTATATATTTTAGTGGCTATTATTCAGCTGGCCTTGTTTTATTATCTGTTCTTAGGAGCTTCTTGTATAATTCAAATATAAGGAATTCCGAGAAAGAAGGTTGAGA
>JAUUSJ010000049.1 GCA_030841965.1 Blautia sp. | reverse complement strand
GAAATAAAAAAGAGAAGAGTTAGAAAAAAAGAAGTAGAGGAAGAAGAGCCAAGATGGAGAGAAATAAAAAAGAGAAGAGTTAGAAAAAAAGAAGTAGAGGAAGAAGAGCCAAGATAGAGAGAAATAAAAAAGAGAAGAGTTGAAAGAGAAGGGAAGGTGAGTGAGATGGAAAAAGATATGGATATGGAAAGGACAAGAGGCGAGAAAGAGGAGGATTTGCTTGAGTATGTCTATCATCTTTGGAGGGAGGATAGACAGATAACATCGACGGAGTATGCGATGGAGAAAGATTTGTACGGGAAGGAAGCGGCGAGCCTTGTTAGAAGTCTCGTGAAGAAGGGATATCTGGAAGAAAGTTCTAAGAAGGGAAAGTTAAAGCTGACGGAAAAAGGATGTCTAAAGGGCATGAATTGTCTCGTGCGGCATGAGAAGTTGACTCAGTTTTTCCAGATGGTAAGTGGGATGAATCAGGAGCGGGCGCAGGAGGATGCGTGTAGGCTTGAGCATTATATTAGCCAGGAGGGGCTTGAGGGGATTGATAATTTCTTATTATTTGGAGATGTGTATGATAGAACTTATGAGAGGATGGATTTTTATACGATATACGGCGAGGGAGAGTTTGAGATGAAGATGGGAATCTATGAGTTGGAGCGGAGAAATCCGAGGTTTCTCGCCAAGGAGCATGATTGGTTTTACCATACGGCAGTTTTGCGGGTGGAGAAAAAGAAGAGTTATTTTATGATACAGCCAAATCGTCTGGAGGAGATAGGATATCTATGGTATCGCAGGTTTGGAAAATGGATTCCTGTGGCAAGGGAAGATGGAGCGTATCGGCTTCCCGCAGATATTTTTACTTATACTGCCAACGCCAAGATGCCGATTACAGAGGCGAAGGCGATTATGGCGATTACGGTATTTGAGGAAGAGCCGGTCACGATTGATTGCCGGGAGATTAATATACATATATGGTAGAGGGAGAAGAAAGATGGGAAAGGGAGAACATTTGAGGCGGCAGAATAGACCGTCTATTTTACAGTTAAAATATTTAAGGGAGCTAGAGAGAGTAGAGAGAAAACGCGGTGCGCAGAGAGTCATCTCACAGAGATGCGGTGTCAACGCATCGACGGTAAACCGGTATTTTAAGGCATGTCAGGAGAGAGGAATCTTGACGGAGAATCTGGATTTTACAAAAGAGGGAGAGGAATGGCTAGAGCGGTACTGGAAGCTCTATGTGGATTTGATAAATTATTTGAAGGAAATCGGAGCCAAGGAGGAGGAGGCGAGACAGACGGCGGAGAGTCTGGTGGAGAACACGGATATCCATATGCTGGAGCTTATGCTGCTTAGCCATGAGCGACAGAAAATCGTCTATCCAAAGAAGTCGTCCATGAGTCAGGGGATGCAAAATAATCTGAAAAAATGTGAGAGGCATCGGGTCGAATTTGGCATCTATAGGATGAATAAAAGAAGAAGCAGGAGTCGGTTTTCGATGGCGATGCAGGGATTTTGGGAGGATGCCTACCTTGTGCAAAAGGACTCCAAAAGTTTCCTAGAGCTTCGGACAAGAGATATGTCTGCGAGTTCTAGGATAAACGGGGAGAGAATGGTAGGGCATCTGAGTTCTCTAAAATATGAGCATGATGGAACTTTGGTGATGACGAAGATGGAAGAAGAGTATGTCCGTATCCCGCTTGAGGCGTTTAAGATACATTGCTGGCAGGGGGGAGAAAATATCGGGACTATTCCTATCACAGTGACTTGTAGTGTCGGAAGGCAACATATGCCGGAGAGTACGGCACTCTTAATTTTTTGGGTTTGAGAAGAGAAGAAATGAAAATGTTCTTCAAACAATATGAAAAAAGTTTTGAAATTTTTTGAAGCAGAAAAGACGAGAAAATGAGAGTTATTGATAAAAAATATTCAATAAAGGCAGTTTTTATGAGAAAAATGCGGAGTGTGCAATAAAAATCCTCGAAAAATGAGGATTTTTATTGCTTTTTAGGCAACTTTAAAGCGAAAAAAACAGTTGACGGTGGAAGGAAGATATGGTATATCTAATACATAAAATAAAAGTTGGACACAACTAATTGAAAGTAGATTTGACCAACTTATAAAAACATAGGTGGCATAAGGCGACCTGTGAAGTGGAGTTGAGAATAATTCCATTGAAACTTTAAAAAATTACATATTATAAAAAGGAGGAAGTTTTATGAAGAAAATTACTAAAAAATTAGTAACGATGTTATTGGCAGCCGTTATGGTAATGGCGATGGGGGTTACCGCATTTGCAGCAGAAGTTATCACAGAAGGTGACTATGATGCATCTGTCACTCTGTATAAGGAGGAGGCATGCACGAATGAATCAATGGGAAATCAGGGAATTGAGAGTGTGAAAGCTTCTTACAATGGTGATGGAACTGTGGAAATTACTTTAGTATCTAAGAAAGTATTTTATAGTAATGAGCAGGGACAGTTGAATTCTTTCGCTTTATATTCTGGTAATACAAAATATGAAGCAGATTCAGTTGGAAATAGAACATTTGTTATTGAGAATTTCCCAGCAGCTGATTTTCAGGAAGGTTCTGTTTTGAAGGGTGAGTTTACCTCTTATGTTTCTATTATGGGAACGAGAACAGGTTATCTCAAAGTAAATAGTCTTACAGAGCAATAATCATTTAGCAAAAGCAAGAATAAGCAAAACGGCAAAGGTTAAAAGGGTGAGATGCCTTTTTGCCTTTGTCGTTTTTTTGAAGGAGGATTTAAAAATGAAGGAACGTCTTTGGTCTATTCTGCTCAGTATATGTATTGTTTTAACAGGGATACCAGTTAATACATATGCCAGCGATACTGTAAAGACAGTGGGAGCGAATTTGGAGATAGGAAAAACTTATTCTGTACCGATAGAAAAATATGGAGAGGACGGCAAAGAGATCGACTGGGCTGCCCGATCCTATGAGGGACAGGACCTCGTGGATTCTTCCGCATTGGTTACACCAAATGAGGATGGGACTTATCAGATAAGTTTAGCATGGTCAAGGTATCAATATTTTGACGCAGTGCAGTTTATGAAGCCAGGAACGGTGGAAGATGGAAGCTCCATCGAAAATATAAAAATGGGAACTTATAATATTCCGGATGCATTTATCATTAATAAGACAAAAATTAATACAGCTCAGGGAAATCGAGATTTTTCTGATATTTTGCGAAATGAAGTATTAAGCGAGAGGGCGGATTCGGCGCAAAATGATAAATATATCGAATCTGTCTCTGTGACAGAGCCAGATTCTTGTGGAATCCAATATATTTCTTTTCAGGTAGATTCCTTAGAACATTGGCTATATTATAAATACCTTGCAACGGCGTTGTATCCGATTAAAAATTTAAAAGATGCCACAAACGAGGCAAACCACGATACTATTTTAGAGGGATGCCAATACTGCTTTGGCGGAGGAGCCTTTTCTTTTGATTTGACAAAGGCGAGAGAAGTTGTTGGCTTGGAAAAATATGAGTCGGATAATACTTTCTGGCATGTGAGCAGAGCCAGTAATGCATTTGATGATAATTCAGGAGATGGTTTTTCAAGAGATTATATCACAGAGGAAGTCCAAAATCTTTTAAAAAAAGAGGTGTCTGTAAAAAATAATGGTGATTCCGTGGACGTCAGTTTTTCTTTTGCGGATGATGTGAATATAAAAGCGGTTTATGAGGTAATTGGAACGAGAAAGCCGACGGAAGGTTCGGGTGCGTCTAGCGTTGTCAGGAGTCATAGATTGAGAGTAACTACAGTTTATACAGGATTAGAATATGATGAATTAAATTCATTGTTATCGGAGGATGGCAAATCATTTGCTCTGCGATTTCATTCTACTTTGGAAGCGGAGTTTGGAAAGATAATTAAAGTGGTATTAAAAGATAATACTCCGTATGAATTTTTTATAGGGGCATCGGCAACGGATAATACGGTTACGTTTCGCTCGGATAATATGTCTTTTACGACAGAAAAGGATAATATTGATGAGACGGGAGTATTTGAGTCAAATCCTTTGACAGAGGGAGAGGATTATGAGAATTTTTCTGCGATACTTGCGGGACATTGTTCTAAATATTTGATTTATGAGCCTACTTTTAAGGTGGGAGATAAAAAGAGAAATCCTAAAAATAATGTGGACATAAAAATGACACTTCCCGAGGATTGGAACCCAAGTAAATTTGTAATGTATTATTTTACGGGAACTTCATCGGAGGGCTCTCTTACTGAAATTGGAACAAATGGGGGCAGTTACTCGTATTCTCTGGATGGACATAATCTGACCTTCACAACGAAAAATTTGAATGGTACATATATTATTGCGGAGAAGGGAGAGGCAGCGTCGGCGGAAGAGTTAAAGAGTTTAGCAGATGGCTTGTACTCAGTAGATATTGTTTCTTGGAATAAAGACCAAGTAGGTCAGCTTTCTATGAGTAATGTCGCCATTGATAAAGATTCGTCGCTACTATCAGTGAGAGATGGAGTCTATACATTATATACAAAGCTACAGGCGATTATGATTAGTGGAAAAGAGGGGTATGCACAGAGAGTTTTCTATACAGATGATAATGGAGATTTGCAAGAATTTAATTATTATAGTTGGGTGACGACGGAAGATGGAAGTAGTGTCTATAATACAGACTATTATGGCAAGACTTATGGACTTTATTACCCACAGGCGATAGGAGCGCAGCTATCACAGACTGCGATTAATACAGGAAGCTTCGATGTTGATTTTTGGGTGCCAGCGATGGATGAAGTGAGTGGATTTGTTCCAGGTTCTGGAAAGGCTCATAGAACAGCAGAATTTAAGTTTTATAATTTGGAAAAATTAAGTGATGATATCGAAATGCCAACTTATGAGGCATCTTATTTATTAAAGAGTATTGAGGATGCAGAGGTTTATACAAATGCCTTTGATGAAGTGAAGGAAATGTATGATGCAGATTGCCTTGCAGAGTTGACTGGGAAGGTGATATCTGCGAGAACCTCATATGAGCTTTTGAAGCAGGAAGGAAATGGGGAAGTCATTTTTAACTATAGTACAGAGCTTGAACAGGCAACGGCAGAGTTTCTTAGAATCTCTTTAAATAAGATGATTGATCAGGCAAGTGGATATGATTCTTCTGAGTACACAGAGGAAAGTTACCAGACGATGAAGACGGTACTTGAGGAGGCGGTCGTTGTAGCAAATTCTACTTCGGCTACAAATGATGAGAAAAATGATGCATTGTCCAAATTGTATGCGGGGGTACTTGGACTTACAAAAGCAAATACAGTGGATAAAACTGCTCTTCTAGCAAAGATTGACAAGGCGAAAGAGGAAGCAAAGAAGACAGAAGTTTATAAGCTATCTAGCATTGAAACTCTTCAGGGAGTGATTGATAAGGCACAAGAGATAGCAGATTCTGATACTGCTTTGCAAGAGGATATAGATGCTCAGATTACAGCTTTGGAAGCGGCAATGGAAAATTTGGAAAAACAGGTAAATAAAGACGAGCTTTTGAAGAAATATGATGAGGCAGTCAAAATATATGATATAGGAAATGAGCAGGGAAAATATACAGCAAAAGCATGGGAAGCTTTTGAGAAGGCAGTCTTAAATGCAAAAGAAGTTTTGGATAATAAGGATGCGACAGAAAGTGAAGTAAAGGCAGCTAGGACAGAATTATTTAATACAATGAATGACCTCACTGTCTCAGTCGATAAAAGTGCTCTTCTTGCTTTGATTCAGGAGGCAGAAGAGAAAGATGTCAGCGATTGTACAGATAAAAGTGTTGAGGTATTACAGAAGGCTTTAAATGCAGCACAAGCTGTGGCACAGGCAGAAAATCCTTCTCAGGATGCGATTGACAAGCAGTATAATCTTTTGACAAAGGCTTTGGCGGCTTTAGTAGTTAAGTCAGATGACTCTGAGATAGTATATGATGGAACTTATCAAATTTTTGGAAGGTTATGGCAGGCTAATAGGGATATCCCTGAAAATTGGAAAGAAGACTCAGCTGAGGGAAATTCCATGGGAGATGCAGCTTTAAATCATGAAATCACGATGACGGTAAAAGATGGAAAGGCTACTTTGACTTTGGAGTTCAAACAACATAAATATACGCTTATGGGAGAGTCGAAAACAGGTTATCTGAAAAACTTAAGATATTTCCCTGATTATACAGGTGAGGTGTATCCAAGTGGACAGACACCAGTAGAAGTGGAAGTTACAGGATACTGGGAAGATGAAAATGGAGTACGTGTATCGGATGATTACGGAACGGATTATCCAAGATATATGAAACTCCCACTGAATAATCTCGGTCAGTCGGTTATATGGGTTCAGGTATTTGTACCGGTTATGGATTCTATCAGTAGTGGAACAGGAACACAGGGAGCAAAGATTGTTCTCGACTGGGATAGCAGAAAACAATTGACAGGAATTGAGACAAATAAAAATACATTAAGCAGTCTTATAACAAAGGCGAAGGGATTAGAGCAGGGAACGGCTTCGGATGAGACGTACGCCGCAGTTTTGGCCGCAGTTGAGTTTGCAGAGGATGTGAATGCAGATTTGAATGTATCACAGGAAGTAGTGGACGCAGCGGCAAATCTCCTTCAGGCGGCAATCAATGCGATGGACAGCGCACAGGTCGAGGTCGATAAGGCAGAGTTAAAGAGTCAGCTTGAGAAAGCGAAAGCGATTGTTGAGTCAGATGATATTATCTATACAGAGGCGACTTTGGATGTACTAAAGACAGCCTATGAGAATGGATTGAATATTTATGACAGAAAGGATGCAAGCCAGTCGGAAGTAAATTCTGCGGTGATGAATCTGAAAAATGCAATCGGAGATTTGATTAAGGTGGCAGATAAGACGAAGTTGAAAGCTGCGATGGAGAATGCCGCTAAGGTATTAGAGGATACAGATTCCTATACGGCGTCCGCGATAGATGCGCTAGAGAAGATTTATGCACAGGCAGAGGAGGCGTATGAGGATTCCAATACGTCACAGGCGACGATAGATTCCTTCGTATCTGCACTAAACTATATGGTAAAAAATATGGTTAAGATTGAGAATACGGTGGATAAGGATGCGCTCGCTAAGATGCTTATCGTTGCGGCGAATATGGCTGGAGGAGAGTCCATCTACACAGCTGAGTCTTTGGATAATTTAAAGGCAGTAATCGAGGCGGCACAGGCAGTCTATGATGATAAGTCTGCGACAGAAGAAGAGGTGGATGAGCAAGTTTCCTTATTGACGACAGCCATTGTGAAGTTGGAGAGAGATACTTCTTCCAATAATGGTGGAAACAATAATAATAACGGAAACAGTAATAATAACGGAAACAGTAATAACGGAAATAATAACAACAATAATAACGGAGGTAATAATAATACTCTCGACATCAATAATTTGCCTGACGGTGTTTACTCCTTAACTGGAAATATGGTAAAGGTCGACAAGGAGACAGCTTCTATGTCAGATGCGGCGATTAACCATACGGTGAAGCTTACGGTGAAGGATGGCAAGTACTATATTACATTGAACTTTGAAGGCTTGACGGTAGGACAGAGACTTGGATATCTAAGTCAGCTTAAGTATTTCACGACGGGATATACATTGGATAAATATGGTAATCCACAGGGAACGCTTGCGGATGTCACAATCGATAGTTATCAAAAGAATAGTGACGGCTCTCTTGTCTCTGATACATATGGAACAGATTATCCGGACGAGGTGACATTTGAGTTGATTCCAGAGGCGTTAAAGGATGGATATGTTCCGCTTCAGGTATATGTTCCGATTATGGAGTCTATCTCTGCTGGAACAGGAACGCAACCAGTATTCTTAAAGCTTGACTGGAGTACGCTAAAAGAGACGACAAGCGATGACCCAGACTTCAATAATAGTGCAAATAATAATAACAATAATAATGGTGGCACGACGAATACGAACGGAGGAACAACGGGTACTCTCGGAACGAATACGCTTGGAAGTTCTTCCTTGACGAGTGGAACAGGCTCTAGTCTAAGCAGTGGAAGTGGAACGTCTGGAACATCTAGTCTAAAGAGTGGAACGACAGGTTCTAGCTTAAGTAGCGGAAGCACGGCATCTAGCTTAAAGAGCGGAACAGGCTCAAGCCTAAGCAGTGGAAGCACAACATCTGGAACATCCAGTCTAAAGAGTGGAACAAGTGGAACAGGCTCAAGCCTACAATCCGCATCCAGTGTTAAGACGGGTGATGAGATTCAAAATAATGCTCTTTGGGCAGCGATTTTACTTCTCGGAGGAGTTCTGCTTATGGCAGGTGTGATGGAGTATAAAAAAACAATAAGAAAAGTGAAAAAATAAGATTTTTATTATCTAAGATGAGAGCAGGTCGGAAAGATTTCTTCTTCCGACTGCTCTGGTCAGATAGTATTACAGGAGGTTAAAATGAAATTCGCAAAACAGAAAAAGAAAATACTGTCTGCATTTTTTACATTTACGCTTGCCCTCGGTCTGTGGGCAGGCTTTCCTGCTGTAAAGACATATGCAGCGAGTGGAACCGTTTATACTTGTACAATTAACCGATGTTATGCGCATCCTGTGACGGGTGTGATTGAGGATTCCGGCGGGGAGGCATCCTATGCGACAGGGCAGGGAATGGTAGAGGGATGTATCTACCCGACGGGAATTTTAGAGCTTACCGATAGCGGAGAATATTATTTGACCGTGAGAGCGAGTCTGATGGATTATACGAGTGGACATAGTTTTCAGGTGCAAAATGTAGGAGATTCTGGATGGTCCACACCGGCGATGGGACAGACGGGAACAGGTACGGATAGCAATGGAACGACGGCGGATATTTGTATTCAAGTTCCGAGTGAGAACTGTGTTGTTAGAGGCTCTATGTATGTTGATCCTATGGGAAGAGATGTTACTTTTTACTTTTATCCGAGCAATTATACGGAAGGGAATAATACAGATATGACTGCCACGATGGTGACGGAGAGTTCTGGCGTTGACACGGTTGCCCAGCAAAGTGAGGGCTCAGGCTCTGACACGGTTCAAAGTTCGGGAGAGAGTGTCGATGCGGGCAGCGTGGCGCAGGCGTTAAATTCCGATTTAACGTCTGACTCTGGCGAGAGCACGACGGCAAGCTCAGGCTCTTCTTTGCAAAGCTCAGGAAGTCTAAACTCAGGCTCGTCTTCTTTGCAAAGCTCGGGAACGACGGCAAGCTCTGGTGATACTTCAAAGAGCAGCTCTTCTGGAAGCTCGGCGAAGAAGCTTGAGAGTAGTATTACCGAGGCGGCAAAGCCAAGTGGCGAGACTTCTCTCGATACGCAGAGCAGTACATTGGACTCAGCACAGGGATTAAGCTTATCGACTGCCAAGGATGTGGAAGGAGTGGACGACTCCGCCGAGGGAGGTGCGATAGCTTCGACTTCTGGAAGTAGAATATTTGGAATTGCGGCGGCGGTGACGATAACAGGATTGATTTTGATGGGAGCGGCGGCTGGAATTGTGTATTTCTTCCGCAGAAACTGGCGAAGATGGGGAGGTGCAGAGGATGATGAGGAATAAAAGAGCAGGCAAAATCGCTGTTTTTCTCTTTGTCATGGTATTTGTATTTTCTCTATCTGGCTGTGTGGACCAAAGTCAGGGAAGGAAGAGCTCCGAGGATAGCTCTCTGACAGAGCAGGAGAGTAAGGATAAAGCCAATTTGTCGGACGGTGATGAGGAGACGGCGGATTCTGATTCGGAGGGGGACTCGTCCAAGGAGGCGACAGAGGCGGATTCCAAAGAGGACGATTCATCCGATGCGGATGCGCAGACTTTATTGGAGATTAGTGACCCACAGGAGAAGGCTGCCGTGGAGGCGGCGAAGAAAAAAGTGGAGGCTATGGACGGGGAAGTGAGAATTATAGCCACTTCTCCTGCAACCGCAGATATCTGTGATAAGCTTGAGTTGGATTTGGTTGGAGTATGCAGCAGTTCTGTCTCCACTATCTCGGAGCGATATAAAGATGTCACAACGGTCGGAACGGCGATGAGCCCGGATATGGAGATTGTGGCGTCGCTTAACCCAGACTGGATTTTAAGCCCGGCATCTCTTCAGAGTGATTTACAGCCAAAGTACGAGGCGATTGATACGGACTGGGCATTTCTAAATTTGAGAAGTGTACAGGGAATGTACCGTTCGATTGCGGAGCTTGGAGAGATTTTTGACAGAGAAGAGCAGGCGGGAAAATTAGTGGATGAATTTATGACATTTTATGATGAGTATAAGAAGAAAAATGAGGGAAAGGACCATCCAAAGGTTATGATTTTGATGGGACTTCCAGGCTCTTATATTATCGCAACGGAAAATTCCTATGTCGGAAGCTTGGTGGAGCTTGCGGGCGGCGAGAATGTCTATGCCGGCTCGGAGCAGGAGTTTTTGACCGTGAATACCGAGGATATGAAGACGAAAGAGCCTGATATTATCCTTCGCGCGGCACATGCACTGCCAGACCAGGTCATTGAGATGTTTAACGAAGATTTTGCGACGAATGATATTTGGAAGCATTTTGACGCGGTGAAGGATGGAAGAGTCTATGATTTGACGTACGAGTATTTTGGTATGAGTGCGACTTTTAAGTATCCAGATGCGCTAGAGGAGCTTCAGCCGATTCTCTACCCAGAGAGTGAGGAGGATGAGAAGAAGGCGAAGGAAAACAGCGAGAAGGCGCAAAAAGCAGCAGAAGATTCCGATGCGACAAAGAAATACGAGTCGCAGCAAGAAAGTAAGTAGAAAGGGGAGAGAAAGATGGGAAAAAAGGAAGAAAAGACTCTCTCTTGGCATGATAAGACGAGAAAGAAAAGAAAGGCTGCGAGGGCGACCGCTTCTTTTCTTATCATGATAGTATTATTAGTTGGTTTATTCTTTGCGGCGGTAAATATTGGAAGCTTGAAAATAGGCTTTCTTGACTTGCTAAAAGGATTGTTTGTGGAATACAATGAGGATGTGGCGACGATTTACGACCTCCGTTTTCCGAGAATTATTATTTCTATGCTAGCTGGCGCGGCGATTGCGGTATCTGGCGTTTTATTTCAGGCGGTGCTGAAAAATCCGCTGGCGGACCCTGGAATCATCGGCATCTCGAGTGGAGCGAGCTTTGCCGCGGTGCTTATCACGGCGTTTGCACCGACTTTATATTTTTTCACTCCGCTTTTTGCCTTCCTCGGCGGCGTCATAGCCTTTGTCTTGGTGTATAGCCTATCTTGGAAGGGAGGACTTAGCCCTCTTCGGATTATTCTCGTCGGTGTGGCGGTGGATGCCATGTTTACTGGATTATCGAGTGCGCTAAACTCGATGAACGGGGGAAATATGTCCGGCGTGGCTGCCATTGTCAATGGAAATATTACGATGAAGACTTGGGAGGATGTCAAGACATTAGTTCCCTATGTCATCATCGGATTGGTTCTCGCGTTGATTTTTACGGGAACTTGTAATCTATTATCCCTCGAAGATAAGACTGCGAGGAGCCTTGGAATCAATGTAAATGTGATGCGTATTATGATATCTCTAATCGCAGTGCTTCTTGCGAGTATTTCCACAGCGGTGGCGGGCGTCATTAGCTTCCTCGGCTTGATTGTGCCACATATCGGAAGACTTCTCGTCGGAAGTGACCATAAGGCGTTAGTTCCATTTTCAGCGCTATTTGGAGCATTTACATTTTTGCTTGCGGATACAATCGGGAGAACGATTGCCTCACCTTACGAGGTGTCTGCGTCGATTATTATGAGCGTGGTCGGAGGACCGTTCTTTATCATTCTGTTGAGGAGGTCAAAGAAGTATGGAAAATAAAAAGTCAAAGTCGAAACCAGCGATGGAAGTAAGAGATGTCTTCTTCTCTTACGGAAAGAATAAGGTTTTAAAGGGAGTCTCCCTAAAGATTGAGGAGGGCAAGATTACGACGATTATGGGGGCGAATGGATGTGGAAAATCGACTTTATTTTCTCTTATGACGAAAAATCTATATCCGAGAAAGGGAAATATTTTTCTAAAAGGGAAAAATATCCAAAATCTAAATTTAAAAGAATTTGCCCAGAGAGTGTCGATTGTTCAGCAGTATAATACGGCGAGTGACGATATCACAGTGGAGAGTTTAGTCTCATTTGGTCGCACGCCGCATCGAAAGATGATGCAGGGAAAGAGTGAGGAAGACGAGAAGCTGATTGAGTGGGCGATGGAAGTGACGAACCTGACGGAGTATAAAGACAGAGAGGTCAGCCGACTATCCGGTGGACAGAGACAGAGGGTTTGGATTGCGATGGCGCTCGCACAAAATACAAAGACATTATTCCTCGATGAGCCGACGACATATTTGGATATCCGATATCAGATAGAGATACTTGAGCTGGTCAAGAAATTGAACGAGGAGTATCATATCACGATTATTATGGTTTTACATGATATCAACCAGGCGATTCATTTCTCGGATTATATTATCGGCTTAAAGGATGGCCATGTGGCGGTCGAGGGAAAGCCTGACGAGGTCATTACGACAGAGAGTATTAAGGAGCTATACGGAATCGAGCTTGGAGTCACGACAATCGACGGTCGCAAGTTTGTCCTGGCGGTGTAGTTTTCTACGATTTTTTGAGATATAGATGATAGAAAGGATAAGAAAATGAGAAATCCATTAAAATTGATTTGGGTGATACTAGGATTTTTATGTCTGGGGCTTGGAACAGTGGGGTTAGTCCTTCCTATTCTTCCGACTGTGCCGTTTTATATGGCGACGCTCTTTTGCTTTGCGAAGAGCTCGAAGAGGCTTCACGACTGGTTTATCGGAACGAAGCTTTATAAGAGGCATCTCGACAGCTTTGTAAAGCAAAGAACGATGACTTTGTCCACAAAGTTGCGAATTGTGGGAACGGTGACTATCGTGATGGCGATTGGATTTATCTGTATGAAAAATGTGCCAATCGGAAGAATCTGCATCGCAGTTGTCTGGGTATGCCATATTTTGTATTTCTTCCTGAGAGTGAGGACGATAAAGCCGGATGAGGTTACGGGAACGGAGTAAGCTATGAATCAGATAGAGAAGAAGAGACAGAAAGAGTGATATGTAGTGTGCAGGAAAAGCGAAAATTGAGAGGAAAATAAATATCGGAAGTTATGATTGCTTTTGATAGTATTGTAGGTGTAAGGATTATGATTAAAACAAGATTAGTGAGAGTTTTGTCTCACGCAAAGAAATATATTGTATTTACAGTTTTGTGGCAGTGGGCAGCTTTGCTGTCACAGATATTGGCAGTCTTTTCTATTGCGGCTTTTTTAGAGCAGGTCGTTTTTCAGACCGTGACGACAAAGAGTATTCAGCGAACGATACTGACTTTGGTATTGGTTATTATCATTCGTTTTCTCTGTGAGAGGATGGGAGCGAGGTCTTCCTATCTCGCCTGTGTCGATGTGAAGCGAATTTTAAGAGAAAAGATTTATGAGAAGATATTAAAGCTGGGAGCATCCTATAAGGAGCAGGTTTCCTCCTCGGAGGTTGTGCAAGTCTCGACGGAGGGAGTGGAGCAGTTGGAGACATACTTTGGAAAATATCTGCCACAGTTGTTTTACAGTCTCCTCGCTCCTCTCACATTATTTGTCGTTCTATGTAGAGTGAGTCTTAAGGCATCCATTGTCTTACTTATCTGTGTGCCTTTGATTCCAATCTCTATTGTTGTAGTACAAAAGATTGCGAAGAGACTTTTGAGCAAGTATTGGAGTATTTATACAGGGCTTGGCGATTCCTTCCTCGAGAATCTACAGGGCTTGACGACGTTGAAAATCTATCAGGCGGATGAGAAGAAGGCGAGAGAGATGGATGTCGAGTCACAAAATTTTAGACAGATTACGATGAAGGTTTTGACGATGCAGCTGAATTCGACAAGCGTGATGGATATTGTCGCGTACGGCGGGGCGGCGATTGGAATGGCGGTGGCAGTGTCCGAGTTTTTAGCTGGAAATTTGTCGGTGTCGGGTACGCTTAGTATCGTTTTGCTTGCGAGTGAGTTTTTCTTGCCGCTTCGACTGCTCGGCTCCTTTTTCCATATCGCAATGAACGGAATGGCGGCGAGCGATAAAATTTTTCGCATTTTAGACTTGCCGGAGCCAGAGGCTGGAACGAAGACTTTGGCTGAGGGACCGCTCGATATTTCTCTTAGAAATGTACATTTTTCTTACGAGGAAGAGAGAGAGATTTTAAAGGGAATTAATCTGGAACTCAAAGCGGGAAGCTTTATCTCGCTTGTCGGAGAATCTGGATGTGGAAAGAGCACAATCGCAGGGCTTTTATCCGCCAAGAATCGAGGATTTCATGGAGAAATCAAAATCGGCGGAGAAGATTTGCAAGATATTTTAGAAGAGGATTTGATGAGACATGTCGTCTTAGTTCGCCATAATAGTTATCTGTTCAAGGGAACGGTCGAGGAGAATTTAAAGATGGCAAAGCCAGACGCCACGAAAAAAGAGATGGAAGCTGTGCTCGAGAAGGTCAATCTGCTTGGATTTTTACAGGCACAAGACGGACTTGCGACAAAGCTTTTAGAAAAGGCGAGCAATCTATCTGGCGGACAATGTCAGAGACTTGTGATTGCGAGGGCACTTTTGATGGATGCCCCCGTCTATATTTTTGACGAGGCGACCTCCAATATCGATATTGAGAGCGAGGAGCTAATTATGGAAGTCATTCATGAGCTTGCGAAAACTAAGACGGTTCTTCTTATCTCTCACAGGCTGGCAAATGTAGTGAAGTCCGACTGCATCTATCTTCTAAAAGATGGAGAGATTTTGGAGAGCGGAAGACATGATGAATTAATACAAAAAGGCGGTTTGTACAGACAGCTATACGAGAGCCAGATGAGATTGGAGCGCTACGGAAAGGAGGGAGGAATCGCATGAAAAATACAGGAAAGAAAAGCAAAGAGGAGATAAAAGAGATATCAAAAGAAAACGAACAAGACATACAAGATATATCAAAGAAAAATGGTGATAAGGAAGAAAAGACGATAAAAAATATGTCAAAGAAAAATGGTGAAGAAAAGCATATTCGAGAGATTTCGCTTCAGACGAAAAAAAGAAGAAGCTCTCTTGCCATTATGGGAAGTCTAATCGGACTTGTCAAGCCTTTGCTTCATATTATGGCATTGGCGATTATTCTCGGGACAGCTGGATATTTATGTGCGATTTTTCTGACGATTCTTGCGGCGCAGACGATGATTCACGGATTATTGACTGGATTAGCGGGAAGAATTATCCCTGTACAAAATATGTGGCTCGTATTTACTCCGGTGAAGACGATATTGACAGTCATGATTGTAATTGCAATCTTGCGAGGAATTTTGCATTATGCGGAACAGTATTGCAATCATTTTATCGCATTTAAGCTTTTGGCGATTATCCGCCATAAAGTATTTGCGGCACTTAGAAAGCTATGCCCGGCGAAGCTGGAGGGAAGAGATAAGGGAAACTTGATTTCCATTATTACGACAGATATCGAACTTTTGGAAGTGTTCTATGCACATACTATCTCCCCGATAGCAATCGCAACCCTCACCTCGCTTATTATGGTCATCTTTATCGGGCGATATCATCTGCTGGCGGCCCTTCTCGCCTTGGTGGCATATTTGATTGTAGGTGTGGCAATTCCAATCTGGAATGGAAAGAGGGGCGGACAAAAAGGAATGGAGTTTCGGACAGATTTTGGAGAATTAAACAGCTTTGTTCTGGATTCCCTGCGAGGCTTAGACGAGACAATCCAGTACGGACAGGGAGAAATCCGAAAAAATCAAATGTCAGATCGCTCGAAAAACTTAGCTAAAATGCAAGAAGACTTGAGCAGATTGGAAGGTTTGCAAAGGTCCGTCACAAATATGGTCATTTTATTGGCATCCTTTGGAATGTTGGCACTTACTGTCTGGCTCTATACGAGGGGCGAGATGGGATTTGAGGGAATTTTAACTTGCACAATCGCCATGATGGGCTCTTTTGGACCCGTCGTTGCCCTGTCAAGTCTTTCTAATAATCTAAACCAGACATTGGCGAGTGGCGAGCGTGTTTTATCCTTACTAGAAGAAACTCCTCTCGTTAAGGAAATCCCAGAAAGAAGCCGAGATAGAGCAAAAACTGTCATATCAGACAAAAGCCAAAATAGACGAAAATCTGTCATATCAGAAAGACACCAGGATAAAGGAGAATTTGCTGGAGCTGAGGCAATTCATGTGACATTTGCCTATGACCAAAAGGAAGATGAAATAATTTTGGATGATTATTCTTTAAAATTAGAGCCTGGTAAGATTACAGGAATTCACGGTGCGAGTGGGTCTGGAAAATCGACACTCTTAAAATTGCTTATGAGATTTTGGGAGGTAGATAGGGGAGAGATTCTCGTGGATGGAAGAAATGTCAATCAGACACCGACAAAGCAGCTTAGAGATATGGAAAGCTATGTGACTCAGGAAACTTATTTATTCCACGATTCTATCGCCAATAATATCGCTATCGGAAAGCCGGATGCGTCCAGAGAGGAGATTATAGAGGCGGCGAAAAAAGCATCGATTCATGAGTTTATTATGACACTTCCAGACGGATACGATACAAAGGTTGGAGAGCTTGGAGATACCTTGTCTGGGGGAGAGAGACAGAGAATTGGTATTGCGAGAGCATTTTTACATGATGCGCCGTTGATTTTACTCGATGAGCCGACGAGCAATTTGGATTCGCTGAATGAGGGAATTATCTTAAAGTCATTAAAAGAATCGGCGAAGAAAAAGACAATTGCGCTTGTATCTCACAGAAAATCTACGATGAATGTGGCGGATATTGTCTATGAGATGGAGAATGGGCGGTTGTCGTAATAAGGTGATAGTGTAAAATTTTTGTTAATTAGATGATTTTTTTGGGTGTGGTGGAAGGAGACGCGAAGAGAGTTTGTGGGGGTGTGGTGGAAGGAGACGAAAAGAGAGTTTGTAGGGGTGTGGTGGAAGGAGACGAAAAGAGAGTCCGTCGGTATATCCTCGAAAAACACGTTCGTTCCCACGGTTTTTCGACATACGCTGATTTATGCCGCTTCCCGCAAACTCGCGCCTTTGGCGCTCAGACAGTGCTCCAGCGGCAAAGCTAAGTATATCGAAAAACCGCTCCACTCTCTATCGTTTTTTGAGGATATACCGACGGACTCTCTTTTCTGTGTGCTGGCAAAACACTTTTATAAGAGCAATTATTATATACTTTGATTGGAAAAACGATTAAAGATGGAGAAGTGATATCTATTGTGAGAAGGTACCTGGTAAGCGGAAACAACAAGAGATTAGCCGCATTCGGACTAATCTCAATGTTAGATTATTACACCGAAAGGTGTGTTACTTGTTAAGTTGGTTGAACCGCCGCATACGGAACCGTACGTACGGTGGTGTGAGAGGTCGGGAAATTTTAATAAATTTCCCTCCTACTCGATTAATACGATTTTGATTTAATTACTCTTCAAATATTTTTCAAGAGCTTCATGGAATTCAAGGGCTTTTTCATATTGTTCCTTTGCATCTGCCTGTGAGGCGATGAAAAAATCGGTATAATCGGTATTATTTCTTATTTGAAATGCTTGGCTTAAATATTTAGAGTATTTTTTGTCAAATATTCCTGTTTTAATATATTCTTTTTGAAAATATGCTATGACTCCTGCATGTTTTGAATAATCTACTCCGTCTATCGCAAGTAATGCTTTTACTGTAGTAAACATTGCATAATACGAGCGACCGATTGAATCTTTGTAGCTTCCACAGTCTAAGAGAATCTTGGCAGAATTTAAACGTTCTTTTGCAGCTGATATGCGATAATTCATTAAGTCTTTACGATTATTAGGCAACAATTTCAATTCCCTCCTGCACTATATTTCGATAATAAGGTAAGTCTTCCTGATATTTTTCAAATTCTTCATATGGAATAACTGTAGGAGAAAGAATTATCTCATATTCTAATTCTAATTCACAAGATTCATCCCATACCTTTTTAAGTTGCTCTTGCAACATAGCTCTATTTCCTTGAACAATTGCTACAATGTCTAAATCCGATTCTTTATTGTAATCTCCTCTCGCATAGGAACCATATAAAATGACTTTCACTAAATCTTTCCCATACACAGATTGGTATATTTTTGTTATCTTTTGTATCATAGTATTGATTTGGTTTTTGTCACACATAAATACACCTCCACATATATATTTAGATTCAATATAATTTTAGCATAGATTTTAGTTTTTATAAAGAGATTTTTCTCTTGATGATAGCGTAACTTTTTTGTTAGTTAATAGAAAAAGGCACCCCCTATGTGTTAAAATATAATTGAACAAAAAATACACAAGAAAGGAAGGTGCCCTTATGATAAATAGTATACAGCATTTTTTAGAAAATGGAACCCTTAAATTAGAAAAAGCTCAAATAAATTTTTTCAAGAATCCCTCTCAACTCGATTCTCTCATTGAATAAACCAAACAAGTGATTCTTTCTTTTGCTCTCGATTTCCTTCGTGAAACCTTAGAGACATGTGATGAGGCCATAAGAAACATTGCTATTTATTGGATCAGCTTTTAGAATTCGAGCCATATACTCGGATTACAGACGAAGCCGTTGCTTGTATGATAGAATCAGTCGCAACACGTTAGGAGCGACCTTAAGCACAACCATTTCCAAAATGGTTTATTTTCAACATCATATTTGGAAGTTATGTTAATTTTCATAGACAGAAGATATTTTTATTAAAAAATACCTTTTCTTTTCGTCGCCCTTTTTTCCTATTTTATTTGTCAAGTCTTTTTCTTTTTTCAACTTACAAAAAGCAGGGAAATCACATGAGAAGTATGTTATCGTGTTTTGCCAATACATATCGACAAACTCTCTTTGCGTCTGTCCTCACTACATCCAAATCCCAATTTTAAAGTAGATTAGTCGCTTATAATATTGCCATCTGTCGATACAACGGCTATCTGCCAGGGAATAAATTTTCCACTTTCTTGTATCGCTTTTTTTGTTGCAATCTCTAGCCCTCTACAGCATGGAACTTCCATTCGCACGATTGTAATACTTTTGATATCATTTTCACGGATAATAGCTGTCAGCTTTTCTGAGTAATCGATATTATCCAATTTCGGACATCCGATAAGCGTGATTTTATTTTTCATAAAACGGTTGTGAAAATTTCCGTATGCATATGCGGTACAATCTGCTGCGATAAGCAGATTAGCATTATTAAAATATGGGGCGGTGATTGGCAATAATTTTATCTGTACTGGCCACTGAGAAAGTTGACTGCTCAAAAGAGAGGCGTCAGGTAGAGAGGGATTTGCTGAATTTATTTCTCGGTGAAATTCTCTTGTTTTTGTTCCAGGACATGAAAAAGCTGGAGTTTCTTTTTTCTTTTGTTGAGCAGCTTTTACAGCAGCCTCGTTATAGGCGGCGGCTTCCCTGTTTACAAAGGTAATTGCTCCTGTAGGACATGTTGGAAGGCAGTCTCCCAGACTGTCGCAGTAATCATCTCGAAGGAGTTTTGCCTTATTATTTACCATACCAATCGCACCCTCATGACAAGCGGCAGCGCAGGCGCCACATCCGTTACATTTTTCTTCGTTAATTTGAATAATCTTTCGAATCATAATATATTCTCCTCATATCATAATTTTTTTATATATCTTATTAGTTGCTTTCTTGACTTTACAGACTGAGTATACTATCATAATTGAAATAAGTCTGTTGTTTATCCAACAAAAGGAGATGTTATGGAAAAATATTTGGAACAATTAAGAGAGGCAGCCCTATTTCAGGGAATAAAAGAGAAGGAACTTCTGCCTATGTTAGATTGCTTATCTGCCAAAAAAAAGGATTATCAAAAAGGAGATTATATTTTTCAAAGGGGAGAGAAAATTACTCATATAGCGATGTTGTTGGATGGATGTATTCACATCCAAAAGGAAGATTACTGGGGAAATTTGAGTATTTTGAGTGAAATCTCAGAGGGAGAGATATTTGGCGAAGTTTATGCCTGTCTTGGCAATGATAAAATATTAAATAATGCAGTGGCGGTAAAGCCAAGTACAGTACTTTTTTTAGATGTCAAACGAATTCTCACTGTATGTCCGTCAGGCTGTGAGTTTCATGGACGGTTAATTCAAAACTTACTTTTTGTTATGGCCTCTAAGAATAAGATACTCACGCAAAAGTTAGAGCATATATCACAGAGGACGACCCGAGAAAAATTATTATCGTATTTGTCGGAGCAGTCGTTGAAGGCTGGATGTTCTACTTTTGATATTCCATTTAATCGCCAACAACTCGCCGATTTTCTTTCTGTCGATAGAAGTGCTATGTCGAATGAGCTTTGTAAAATGCGAGATGAGGGAATATTAGAATTTCATCGGAGTCATTTTGTGCTGAAGTAGTATGAAGGAATATTACCCCGTCCATTGTGGAATCGGGGTAATTTTTAGACATTTTGACTCTGTTGATAAATTGCGATTAAAGAATCTTGAAGTACCTGTGAAAAATTGATATGGTTTTTTTCTGCAAAGGTATTGAGCCATGCAGGTATGGTAAGATTTTTTCTTACCGCTTTTTCTCCGTACTTTTCAGCATAAGCGTCTATGTCCAGAACCAGCATACTTACAAAGCCGCCAGAATCTGGGGTAATACTTTCAATGGGACTTGCTTCGGGAGCGGTTTTCCCATCTTCTAATTCATCAAGAATCCAGCCAGAAGCAGCATCTGTACCCATAAGGATAGCTTCTGCCAGCGTGGCACCTTCACTGACACAGCCAGGAAGATCTGGAACTTCAACAGTGAACCCTCCTTTTTTTTCTTCACAAGGATAGAAGCAAGCGGGATAAGTTAATTTCATAGAAAAATCCTCCTTTATGGTGTTGCAGTACTGGGCTTTATAGCCCAGCCTGCTTCAAAATAGATTTGATTGTACGGGGGTCAAGGTCTCCGGGATGATTTGGAATTGTGACCTTGCCTGGTTTTGTTGGATGGATGTAAGAATAATGGGAACCTTTTGCCTTTTTGAATCTCCATCCATCAGCTAAGATTATTTTTTCTATTTCCCGGAATTTCATACGCTAAACCTCCTTACGATTAAATTATACGCATAATACGCATAAATGTCAAGAGTATTTTGAGTGAAATCTCGGAGGGAGAGATAGCTAAATTTACTGTTTCTGGTTTCCTGGTAATAATATGATGATTTCAAAGGCTGATCAGATTTTAGTTATCGATAACGGAATAGTGGCACAAAGAGGGACGCATGAGCAATTTTTAAAACAGGATGGGACGTATTGTGATTTTGTATCAATTTGTGAGCAGGTTGAAAGTTGGAATATTGAATAAGAATAAAACCGATTTGTTTCACAAATTGGTTTTATTATATTAAATTATTTTACTATAAATATTAAAACAGTGATTTGTTTGAAAAATGAAAATATTATAGCTATATTTAAAAAAATTCAGAATATTGAGAAATTATGTCCATTAATAGTGTTGATAAAAAATACATGATTTGTTATTATTAATTCGATAAAAATATGTCAATGGAAATGTACGAAGGACGTATTTTTTTTAAGAGTATAGTTAGTCATGACTTACTATAGTTTTATTAAGAAATATAAAATTAGTACTAACTAATTAATCGAGGGAGATTTTATGACAGATAAAGATTTAAGAAGATTAAGTAGAGCAGAGCTTCTGGAAATGCTTTTGGAGCAAAGTAAAGTGGTAAAACGTTTGGAGATAGAAAATCAGAATCTGCTCGAGCAATTGGAGGATCGTCAGATTAAAATTGATAGAGCGGGGTCTATTGCGGAAGCTGCATTACATCTAAATAAAGTATTTGAGACCGCACAGCGGGCGGCTGATCAATATTTGGAAAATGTCCAGCAGTTATATGGGTCTCAATCAGATAAGAAGGAATTGTGATGTTTAAGAAAAAGAAAGATTTAACACTAGAAATTCCAGATATTGATCAACTGGAAGCTGAACTAAAGAGAGAAAGATATTATCGTCAATATGGTAAAGTATTGTATAGTACAATTTTTACATTGATTACTGTGGCAGCTATTGCTATCTTAGTTGCCACATTATGGATGCCAGTTTTGCAAATTTATGGAAGTTCGATGTCGCCTACGCTGACAAACGGAAATATTGTGCTGTCTGTGAAGAAAAATGAACTTCAGACTGGCGATGTTATTGCTTTTTATTATAATAACAAAATATTAGTGAAAAGAGTAATAGCAGGACCTGGTGACTGGGTCAATATTAATGAGGACGGTGTAGTTTACATAAATGACAAGGAAGTAGATGAGCCATACTTAACGGAACGGGCATTGGGAGACTGCAATATAAAGTTTCCTTATCAGGTTCCAGAGAATCATTTATTTGTCATGGGAGACCATCGCTCGGTCTCAGTTGATTCCAGAAGTACATCCGTTGGATGTGTGGCGGAAGAGAAAATTGTCGGAAAGCTTGTACTTTGTATCTGGCCTTTGAAAGACTTTGGCAGAATAGTTTAGGAGAGGAGGGAGAAATATGGAAGAAAATATGTTTAAGCAAGCAATGAATTTTCTGCGGCAGCAGAAAAAACGTAAGAATTGGCATAAACTTGTCGGCATTCTTGCTGCAATAGTGGTGTTTGGCACAACTTATGCCTTGATTTTGCCGGCAATTACATTGGAAAAGCCTACTTATTGTGGGAAAGAGGAGCATCGGCATAGTGAATCTTGCTTTACACAAAAACTAATCTGTGAAAAATCAGAAAAACTTATTCCTGAGAATACTCATACGGAAGAAAGTTCTGAAAATGAGAAGACATTAAGCTGTGGTCTTGAGGAATCCGAGGAACATACTCATACGGAGGAATGTTATACTGACGTTGATACTCTGAATGGTAATCAAGAAGAGGGAAAAGATACTGTCACTACAGTTCCAGTTCATACTCACACGGAGGAATGCTATGAAAAAGTTTTAAGCTGTGACTTGGAAGAGCATACACATGACGCGGTTTGCTATGTGGATGATAGTATAGAAAAGGTTACACAGAAAGTAGCAGAGGCAACGACCAAAAAGGCAGCCGAGGAAGTCACAGAAGAGACAACAAAGCAGACTATAGAGGAATCCACAGACGAGAATGTACAGGAAGCAACCGAAAGTAAAGGGGATATGATTGCGAGCTTTGAGACAGAATTGCTCTCTGATTTTGGAACAATTAGTGCAGGGGATAGTGTTACAATTAATATTAATGATACCGTTACACTGGAAGGAAGTAGTGGAAATAGAAATAACTGGTCAGTCAATCCAGAAGGGTATGTGAGTATCCAAAAAGATGGAAATAATGCTGTGATTACTGGAATAGCTGCTGGTATAGTAACAATCACTCATACATACACTAACAAAGGTGCCAGTGAATCGTTTACAGTTATAGTCAAAGATGGAGAGAATTCTGATATAGAAAAAGAAGCAGAAGGCTCAGGATATACGGTAACGGTCAAGGGCAATAAAAAGGTTCTCGCTGATGATGTAACTCTTCATGTAGAAGACTATAATAAATCAGAATCTGATTATGAGGATTACTATCATGCATTGATTGCAGATCTTGAGAGTGCGACATCATCATCTATAAGTGAAGACAATTTTAATTTTCTTCAGATGTACCATATATATCTTACAAAAGAAGGACAGGAAGGAGAATACATACCAGAGGGGAATATAAATCTTCAAGTTACGATTACGTATAATACTGTGCCTGATAATTGGGGTAAAGTAAACTGGGTTGGTCACTATAAGAAAACAAATGGCAAGGTGAATGGCATGGAGCTCTCTGACGATAGTTCTGCTTCAAATGGTGTGAAACAGATTAGAGTGTCTGGTAATAGCATTACATTCCATATTCAGAACTTTTCCGTATTTCCAGTAGCTGCACTTGAAACAGATTCTGGAGGTGGTTCGACAACAGGTGGTGGAACAATGGCTGAGCCCGATGGAAGTATTCTTACATCAGAACAGCTAAGTTGGATTGGAGATTCTTCCTCTAATGAATGGCAGATTGTGGATCAAGAATATGCTGGTAATGAAGGAATCAATAAAACAGAATCCAGTGATGGGAAGGTACGAGTGCAAAAGAATGTGATACCAACTGGAGTGGAGAATGAATTTTTGGTATATCTGTCTATTGATACAAAACAGCTCTTTGCTGATTTCTTTGCATCAGCTGCATATAAGGCTACGACATCAAATAATTATCATGACCAAGATCTTGGTACAGTAGTTACTGCAATGACGGGTAATCAGAATGTTGATGTTGTTGGTCAAACAACTAGATATACAAACCATGCGAATTTTACTATTTTAAGTTCAAGCGGAGAACTTCTTGCGGATAATATAACACTGTATTGGAGTCAAGCAAATAATGTTACCTTTTATCTTGAGGTAAATGATGGAGACACGAAAAAATATGTGCTTACAGGTGTTAAGGTTGAGAAAAATGGACAGGAAACTATTATGCTCTCTGAAGAGGCGGAAAGGCTCATTATGTCTAATATTGCGCAGATGGCACATCTAGATGAGATAATAGACAATATGGGAGATTATGTCGATTTCGTTTCAGTTGTATCAGGTGATTATGATACAGTACCTGTATATGAGGAGAGTACACGTATATTAACTTGGGTACCAACTATTAAGGCTAATCCAATTATTGATAAAGTCCGAACAGAGGAATCAAAAACTGTGACTTGGACGGACCATGAAGGTCATGTCCGCACTGAGACAGTATATAAGTATACTTCATGGGCTCTGAATACATCGGAGCTTATCTACAAAGTAAAGCTTAATGTTGAAAAAGATGGATTTAATAGTGCTGCCAATAATATGAACAGTAATGTGGGTGATAGTGAATCGTATAAGGTAAATAATTCTGCCATATTGAGCTATGGTGGAGATTCTACTATTGATTTTCCAGTGCCATATGTAAGAGGATTGCTATATGACGTTCAGTTCGACAAAGTTGACAAAGACAATACCTCGAAAAAGCTTAGCGGTGCTGTATTTGAGTTGGAAAATGCCTCTGGTAAAAAATATACAATTACAGGAAATTCAGATGGAACTTATAGGGGTGTTAATCTTCCATATGGCATGTATATATTGACAGAAGTAAGTCCTCCGAAAGGATATAGTAAGATTAAGGACGAATCAGAACCATGGATGATAAACGTTTGCTATACGAAAGATAAGACGAATATTGAACAGGATAGTTTCAAGAAATCAAATATGCTCTATATCGGAAATAATAATGTTGGTAATATGTGGCAAATTCAAAATGAGAAAAGACGGATTTATGTAGATTTGATAAAAACGGATATGTCATATTCTGCTTTAAATGGTGCGATATTTAGTATTTATGATATTGACCCATCCACTGATGGAGCAAAGCCAGTGGAGGGATATGAAAATATATCTGTGAATGATAAAGGCATAATAGTTGATAATATGGAACTGGAGGATGGAAAAATATATTATATTGTAGAGACAAAAGCTCCAGACGGTTATAATTTGCCATCTACTAATGTCATATTGACTGTAGATTTGGAAAATAATATAGATGATCCTATTAGCGTTAGCGGCGGTGCTGGAAGAATCCAAAAGGATTCTGAGACTCAAGAGATGAATGGAGTTGAGTCAACAGTCTATGTGATTAAAATTCCAAATAATCCAGGAGTAGAGCTACCAGCTACCGGTGGAACCGGTACATTACCTTACATATTCGGTGGGTTAGGACTTATCCTTATATCCATCCTTATGTATGGATACAGTATGAGGCGCAAGCAGGAAAGGAGGTCAATATAGCCAACCTCTAATTCGGCAAAAGAGATATGTCGATTCTGTATTCAGAATATATAACTACTTCTAAATAAGGGAAAATAGAAGTAAAACCCTTAATGGAAAAATAAAACATAAAAAGAAAGGAAATGAAAGTATGAAAAAAATAGCGAGAAAAATCGTGGCATTCCTTGCAACTGCTATT
>JAUUSJ010000285.1 GCA_030841965.1 Blautia sp. | reverse complement strand
CGGTTTGAAGCATAGAAAAACCTGGCTTTCGCCGGGACTTTGTCTACAGTCTGAGACTCTGCGAATGCAGAGTCTTTTATTTTACACTTTTTATAACAAAGTCAAGAAATGCTTTTGCAACAGGAGATAAATAGCTATTCTTTTTCCAGATGACATATTGTTTTCTTTTTGGAGTATCATTTTCAAAACGAATAATTGATACTCCTTCCAAGGGGAGCCATTTGCTTTCTGGGATGATAGCAATTCCCATGCCAGCTTTTACTAGTGCGACAATAGTATGGTCATCTTGAGCTTCAAATGTAATGCGTGGATTAATGGCATATTTTTCACATAGCTCTATATATGCTTCGAATACTCCACCAGAATTAACATTTTTATAGGTAATAAAATTTTCCGTTGAAAAAGAATCAAAATCAAGATAGGATTCGTCTGCCAAAGGATGATTTGTTGGAACAATAATAACAAGGTTTTCCTGATAAAGGAGATGTCTGTCAAGTTTATTGTATCTGTCATTTGATATGTTAAAATCTCCGCAAAATCCTAATTCATACTCTTCAGAAAGAACGGAATTTAGAATTTGGTTTGTAAGCATAAATTTTGTGATATATGTAACATCAGGATATATATCATTAAATTTAGAAATAATTTCTGGTAAAAAACCTCCAATCATGGTCCATACGCCAGCTATCTTGATTTGACCTTTGATTAAATTCATCTGGTTACGGATGATTTGTATTCCAGTCTCAATTTCTGACATTGCTTTTGTGACATAAGTATCAAAAATTTTTCCGTATGGTGTAAGAATAGAATTTCTACCACTTTTCTCAAAAAGAGGAAATCCTAATTCTGTTTCCAAACGTTTAATAGACTTACTTAATGCGGAGGTTGTAATAAAAAGTTCATTGGCAGCCGCTGTAAAATTTTCTGTTTCTGCAACTTTGTGAAAATAAATAAGATGTTCCCAATTCATATAATGAATGCCTCCTTCATATTAAAAAAAATAATGGGATAGACGAATTTTTTGTAAATAACAAAGTATTCATTTTGATATTATACCCAATTATGGAGAAAATCAAATGGAGAATGTTGACAATTTATACACGTATGAATGAAATAAAGTTAATGAAAATAGCGTGTTTAAAGAAAAAATAACTAAAATATTGGATTATATACAGATAAATATCAGAAAATAAAGAATAAAAATGATTGTTGAATTTGAGGAAAGGAAAGTCGGAATACAGAGAAATAGACTGAAATTATATAGTGTTATAAAATGAAATTGTTCAAGATGGTGGTGTTAAAAATAAACAAAACTATCTTATGATAGTGGGCCCGAAATAAGCCGAAAAACTAAATTGGCCATTGGTTTTTTCGGTAAAAGAAAAGGAGATGATTACGTGAGCGACTGGAGAGAAATTTATAATTCAAAAATCATGTCTGCAGAGGAAGCAGTGACACATATTAAAAGTGGGGATCGTGTAGTGGTAGGACATCTTGTAGGAGCGCCTCTTCCAATTATACAGGCAATGACTGATAATTATGAAGCTTATAAGGACGTGGAAATTTGTCACATGTTAACATCAGGCGGACAGCCTTATGCAGATGAAAAGTATAAAGGTCATTTTAGAATTAATACTATTTTCTGCAGTAAGGATACGGCAAAAGCTGTTGCTGGAGGTTATGCTGATTTTACTCCAAGTAACTTCTCTGAAGTTCCTGGTCTGATTAGAACGAGTTTAAAACCAGATGTTGCTATTATTCAGGTTTCTAGACCAGATAATCATGGTTATGTAAGTATGGGTCTTACATCCGACTATACTTATGATGCTGCAAAAGTTGCGAAAACAGTTATTGCTGAGGTAAATGCACAATGTCCAACTGTATTTGGTGAAACAAGATTACATGTATCAGAACTTGAATGTGTTGTTGAGACAGACCGTTCCATTGTTGAAATTCCACCTACTAAAATTTCAGATGTTGAAAGAGCAATCGGTGGTTATTGTGCGGAGATGATTAAAGACGGTGATTGTTTACAGCTTGGTATTGGTGCAATTCCAGATGCTGTCTTAAGTTTTTTACATGATAAAAAAGATCTAGGTATTCATTCTGAGATTATTGCAGATGGTGTTGTTGAGCTTTGCAAAGCAGGAATTATCAACGGAAGTCGCAAAGAGTTGAATAGAGGAAAAGTAGTTGCAACAAGTTTGTATGGTTCTAAAAGCCTTTTGGATTATGTAAATATGAATCCAATATTTGAATTATATCCTAGTGATTATACAAACGATCCACGTGTGATTTCACAGATTAGCAATATGATTTCTATTAACTCTTGTGTAGAAGTTGATTTAACAGGTCAAGTTTGCTCTGAGGCGATTGGTTCACGTCAGATTAGCGGTGTTGGTGGTCAAGTTGATTTTGTACGTGGTGCAAAGATGTCCAAAGGTGGAAAATCTATTATCGCTTGTTATTCTACAGCAAAGAAGGATACTATTTCAAAAATTGTGCCTCGTCTTACACTAGGTGCACCTGTTACAACATCTAGAATTGATGTTGATTATATTGTTACAGAATATGGTATTGCACAGTTACGTGGTCAGACTTTGAAAAATAGAGCGAAAGCTTTAATTAGTATTGCTCATCCTAATTTCAGAGATCAATTGACAGAAGAGTTTGAACGTCAGTTATTTCATTTAAAATAAAAAGGAGCTTCTTGTATAATTCAAATATAAGGAATTCCGAGAAAGAAGGTTGAGAAA
>JAUUSJ010000284.1 GCA_030841965.1 Blautia sp. | reverse complement strand
AGCGTATGTCGAAAAACCGTGGGAACGAACGTGTTTTTAGAGGATATATCGACGGCTTCTCTTTGCGTCTGTTCCAGTATGAGCATTTATCCATGTCGTCAAACTATTATAGAAAGAAACAGAATGAGAGAACAAAGATAAAGATACAAATAGGGGAGTATTTTTATCTATTTATAATTATAATTGAAAAATCTTGAATTAGAAATAGAATTGCATCGGAGGAGAAATTGTTCTTGGCAAAATTTATTCTATTTTTTCTTCTTTTTTTGGAATTTTGTGGTAAGATATATGAGGTGAGGAGAAAGGAATCGTTTTGGTTATTTTTTTGGAGGAAAATAAAAGACGATTGCTTTTTTATCGCTTGAGAGATTTTATAATAGGATTTTATGATGAGGATTATGGGAACATATTGTACGGAGCAATCCACATTGTGCGGAGCAATCCGGTATCAAAGGGGTCAAAAGGTCTTTTGCCCCAACATCTTATAGAAATAGTAAAAAATAGAATGGACAGTTAGAAAGGAAAGGGAGGAATGTTATGAGACATACAATTGGATTTATCGGTGGAGGAAATATGGGTGGAGCTATGATTGGAGGGTTGATTCAGTCAAAGCTTTATGAGCCGGAGGAGGTTATGGTGTATGATGTATATCAGCCAGCGGTGGATGGACTTCAGGAAAAGTTTCATATCATAGGGATGAGCGATTTGGATGAGTTGATTGAGAGAGCGCAGACGATTGTACTGTCTGTGAAACCTCAGATATT
This sequence comes from Blautia sp., assembly GCA_030841965.1. Lineage (GTDB taxonomy): Bacteria > Bacillota > Clostridia > Lachnospirales > Lachnospiraceae > JAUUSJ01. The sequence goes on along the minus strand of JAUUSJ010000284.1, from coordinate 1,994 downwards.
GCCATCTGTGTTGGAGGAAGCTGGGAAGAAGATTGCGAAGGACAAGTTGGTTATCTCGATTGCGGCGGGAATTACTCTGGACAGGCTGGAGGAGATGCTGACAGAGGAGCATAAGATTGTCCGTGTTATGCCGAATACACCTGCTTTGGTCGGTGCTGGTATGGCTGGAATTTGCACTAATTTGAATGTATCAGAGGAGGAGAAACAAACTGCATTAGAGATTTTTAGAAGTTTTGGCGAGGCAGAGTTAGTTCCAGAAAAATTGATTGATGCAGTTGTGGGAGTGAGTGGGTCCTCACCAGCATATGTTTATATGTTCATTGAAGCTTTGGCGGATGGTGCTGTCATGGAGGGAATGCCTCGTGCTCAGGCTTATACATTTGCGGCTCAGGCGGTACTTGGGTCTGCGAAGATGGTGCTTGATACAAAGAGACATCCTGGAGAGCTGAAGGATATGGTTTGTTCTCCAGCTGGAACGACAATTGATGCAGTGAAGGCGTTGGAAGAGAATGGATTCCGCGCAACGGTTATGGAGGCTGTCCATGTGGCGGCTGAGAAGAATAGGAATATGTAGTATTCTGATTTGGAAAAAGAAGATAAAGTATTCCAATTGAGAAAAAAGGTATAAAAGACATATAGTATCTCGGTGAGAAAAAGTATAAATAATAAAAAGAATATAAAAAATATAGAATATTTCAATTAAGAAAAAAGCTATAAAAAAATGTAGTTTATGGAGTGTGAAGAAAATGCAGCAGTATATAGATTATATATTGGAGCAGGCAAAAGCGCTGTTGGCGATGGATAGTCCGTCAGGATTTACAGATAAAGTGGCGGATTATGTGGTAGAAGAGTATAAAAAACTCGGCTATGAGGTGGAAAAGACGAATAAGGGAGGTGTGATTGCGCATATCCCAGGTCAAAATAGGGAAAATGGATTGATGCTTGCGGCGCATATTGATACTTTAGGTGGTATGGTTGCTGAAATCAAGAGTGATGGACGGATTCGTATGACTCCGATTGGTGGTCTGAATGCCAATAATGTGGAGGGAGAAAATTGCAGAATCTATACAGTTGACGGAGAAGTTTATGAGGGAACTTGTCAGCTTATCAATGCCTCTACACATGTAAACGGGGAGTATGATGATACGAAAAGAGATTTTGATACGGTCGAGATTGTGGTAGATGAGAAGGTAGATTCTAAGGAGGATATAAAAAAACTTGGAATTGAGAACGGCGATTATATTTGCTTTGACCCAAGGACAGTGATTACGAAAAAAGGATATATTAAGAGCCGATTTTTGGATGATAAGCTAAGCGCCGCAATATTACTTGGTCAGGCAAAATATTTGAGTGAACATCAAATCACGCCGGAACGGGATTTATATCATTATCTTACTGTATTTGAGGAAGTCGGACACGGAGCGAGTGCTTCTATACCAGAAAATGTGAAGGAAATGATTTCTGTAGACATGGGATGTGTGGGAGAAGGTCTCAAGTGCAGTGAACATCAGGTTTCGATTTGTTCAAAGGATTCAAGAGGTCCGTACCATTATGATGTAGTAAGGAAATTGATTCTTACTGCCAGAAAAATGAAACTTGACTATGCAGTAGATGTGTATCCGCATTATGGTTCGGACGTGGATGTCGCTTTGTCTGCTGGCGCGGATTGCAGACATGGGTTGATAGGACCTGGAATTTATGCTTCTCATGGGTATGAGAGAAGTCATATAGATGGAGTGGAGAACACGTTTCGTCTTTTAGTAAGCTATGTGAAATGATTCTATCTTGCCCGTTGACTGGTTTGAATGGTTTTTGGGGAGGGGGAGTGGGGAGAGACGCGAAGAGAGCCCATAGATATGTCCCCGAAAAACACGTTCGTTCCCACGGTTTTTCGACATACGCTGATTTTTGTCGCTTCCCGCAAACTCGCAGCTACGCTGCTCAAACAGTGCTCCAGCGACAAAGCTAAGTATATCGAAAAACCGCTCCACTCT
>JAUUSJ010000283.1 GCA_030841965.1 Blautia sp. | reverse complement strand
CGAAAAACCGCTCCACTCTCTATCGTTTTTAGAGGACATATCTTCGGACTCTCTTTGCTGTGTATTGGAGAAACTTTATAAGATTTACTCTTTGCTGTGTATTGGAGAAACTTTATAAGATTTACTTTTTGCTGTGTATTGGAAAAACTTTATAAGATTTACTCTTTGCTGTGTACTGGAGAAACTTTATAAGATTTACTCTTTGCTGTGTATTGGAGAAACTTTATAAGATTTATTCTTTGCTGTGTATTGGAAAAACTTTATAAGATTTACTCTTTGCTGTGTACTGGCAAAATTTTATAAGATTTACTCTTTGTTGTGTACTGACAAAAAACTATAAAATTCTTTTTTATGGGAAGGTTGCTATATAGTTTTAATGTGATTTCCTTGCTCTTTTTATTTGCAAAATTTTACAAATTTTTACAAACGAAAGGATTTTTTATGAAAGAAGATATAAAAAAAACAGGAGAAACTCTTCTCCTTTTTTATTTATTATTTATGATACTATCGAGCATAATGGCCATGCTATGTTTTTCTTTTATGAAGGAGTCTGCTCAAGCAGTCGGCATGACAGTAGGAATTATAGTGTCTTTGCTTATTGTATTTAAGTGGTGGAGACCCGATTTAAATAGAGAAGTATTGCTCCAAAAAAGTTCAAAAAAAATGAATGTTAAAATATTTATTTTATCGTTTTTATTTTTATTTGGAACGCAGTTTTGCTTTTCTATCCTGTCTTTAGGTCTGGAAGAGGTTTTAAAAATATTGGGATTATCTATCGAGGCTCAATTAGAATCCGCACAGGGAGCGAATCAACCTCCAATACAGTTTGTTTATACATTGTTCTTAGGACCAATCGCAGAAGAATTGATTTTCCGAGGTGTAGTTTTTCAGACGTTGAGAAAATATGGAAAAAGCTTTGCCATTCTGGCCTCAGCCTTATTGTTTGGGATTTATCACGGCAATCTTCCACAGGGAATGTTCGCATTTGTAGTAGGAATTCTATTTGCCTATATTACAGCTGAATATTCTATCTATTGGAGCATTCTAATTCATATATTCAATAATATTAATACAATATGGATAAACTATGGAATCCCAAAACTAAATTTCCATCTCCTGACAAGCCTGTTCGATATTGTCTATGCTATATCCTTTATAGTCAGCGTAATATATCTTTGTAAAAATCGAAAAAAACTTTCGAGCTACTTAAGACAATATCCAACGAAAGAAGGAGCTTGGAGATGTCTTTTTCAAAGCGGAAGTATCATTGTTTTCATAATACTAAATTTGATGTCAGCAATCAGCGGAATGCTCTAAATTGGCAATCTATTCCGTTGTCCTTTTGCTATGAAAACTATCAGTTTATAAATAAGATGAGGATTGCGGGAACATATTGTGTGGAGCAGTCCTCAAAAACATGCATAATCCGCTTATTTTTCTCCGAAAAATGGCTACTTATTCCTATTTTTGGCGGGTCCTAAGTTCAAAAATCCTCTTGCAAGCAAGCTTGCATTGGCTTTTAGACCTTTTGGTCCTGGTATCATCTTAATAATTTGCTATCAAGAAAACGGCAGGGCTTTTATACCCTGCCGCTTGTAAGCAGATTGATTATATACTGCTTAAACGCAATCTTGAGTTTGCTTCGTATCTAGGTTCATTTATAAATCACGCTTTAAGAACTTCCTTAATTGCCCCCATCAATTCCTCATAAGTCTCAAATGCTGGCAATTCAGGATTGTCCTTCTTTATCTGCTCTGTACTCTTAAACAAAAATCCAGCTTTACTTGCTTTAATCATTCCAAGGTCATTATAACTATCTCCGCTTGCGATAGTCTCGTATCCGATAGATTGAAGGGCACGAACCGTAGAGAGCTTAGAGTTCTCGATTCTCATCTTGAATCCAGTAATTTCTCCGTCTTCTGCCACTTCAAGAGAATTACAAAAGATAGTAGGCCAATCTAATTTCTTCATCAATGGAGTTGCAAACTGCGTAAACGTGTCACTAATAATAATAACCTGACAAATAGAACGAAGCTCATCCAAAAATTCCTTTGCTCCAGGTATAGGGTCGATAGTAGCGATTGTATCTTGAATCTCTTTTAATCCTAATCCATGCTCCTTTAAAATCTGAATACGATAATTCATCAACTTATCATAATCAGGCTCATCTCTTGTCGTCTTTTTTAACTCTGGAATATTCGTAGCCTCCGCAAAAGCAATCCAAATTTCTGGCACCAGCACTCCCTCTAAATCCAAACATGTAATATACATCTTAAAATCCTCCTAAATTATTTTAATTAAAGCTTTCTTCAGTCTTAAACAAATTTGCAGTGTTTTCTAAATATTATTTCAAAAAATTTATCACACTGCTAAACTAAACTGCATTTTCGTAGATTATAGCATAGATTTTTCGTGGGTACAACCATAGCTTTAAAAATGATAGCGTAAAATTTTTGTTAGATAGATAATTTTGGCACGGTGGAATCAGATATAATGAGTAAAAGCGATGCAAGCTTGGCAGTTCCTGAAAAAATTATGTTTCACGAATCTCATGATATTGATAATCTTGTCAATAATACTTGTGTACTCGAGGAAATTATGTTTCGTCAGTACGCTGACAGATTTGCCCGAAGAATCTAGCTTATATGGGTCTCTGAAAAAATTAGTTTCACCAGTACGTGGTTCTTCTGTTGTTTTCCAATTGTCATTACTGCGTCTCTGGGAAAATCAGTTTCGCCAGTACACAGCGAAGAGAGTCCGAAGATATGTCCTCTAAAAACGATAGAGAGTGGAGCGGTTTTTCG
>JAUUSJ010000048.1 GCA_030841965.1 Blautia sp. | reverse complement strand
GCGGGAGGCGGCAAAAATCAGCGTATGTCGAAAAATCGTGGGAACGAACGTGTTTTCAGGACATATATCGATGGACTCTCTTAGCGTCTGTCCCCATCCACATCACACCATCTCCCTAGCGTCTGTCCCCATCCACATCACAATCTCCCCAGCCTCTGTCCTCATCCACATCACAATCTCCCCAGCCTCTCTCCCCATCCACATCACGCCATCTCCCCCCTCCCTCTCTCAACGTCTGTCCCCATATCCACAAATCCTGCAACAACCCTCTCTCTATGAATACTCTAAAAAAAAGAGGACTTTTATAAAATGAGATTCTGGGAATTAAAAGAAAAAGAAGTCATCAACTGCAAAGACGGAAAACGACTCGGCTACGTCGCAGATTTAGAATTCGACGAATGTAGCGGACAGATACTTCGCCTCTTCGTCCCCACAAAAGGAAAATTCCTCGGCTGTATGGGAAAAGTAAGCGAGTACAGCATTGAATATAGAGATATCGTAAAAATCGGAAAAGATATTCTCCTCGTAGATATCGATGAACAAAAAAAAATAAAACCGTGCAAAAACTAAAAAACTCCCCTCCTAGAATCAAGTTTAAACATAACCAAAACTCTAAGAGGGGAATTCTAATATTGAGTTCAAAACAAATCTCTTGTCTCTCTCATTCTAATATTCTACTAATATTCTAACAAAACTTTTTCAGGCAGTTTCACACCCTATAAAATAATCTTAGCAGGACATTTCTCCGCACATTTTCCACATCCACTACATTTATCATAGTCGATATGCGCAATATTATTCTCAACTGTAATCGCATTATCCTCACATACACGAGTACACATCTTACAGCCAATACATCCTGCCTGGCAAGCTGCCTTCACAGCCTTACCAAAGTCTTTTGAGCTACACTGTACTAAATGCTTTGCATCATAAGGAACAATCTCGATTAACTGCTTTGGACAAACCTTTGTACACTTACCACAAGCGACACATTTTTCCTTATCCACAACTGCCACTCCGTCCACAACATGGATAGCGTCAAAATCACAAACCTTTACACAGCTTCCCATGCCCGTACAGCCATAGGAACAAGATTTTGGACTGCCACCTGGGACAGAAACTGCTGCCACACAGTCGATTGTTCCACTATAGTTAAATTTCTGATGAGTCTTATCACAAGTTCCCGCACATTTTACAAAAGCAACCTTCTTGACTGCTCCCTCTGCAGATACACCCATAATCTCACCAATCTGCGCTGCGATTGCCGGTCCTGCGACAGGACATCCATTGACAGGAGCCTCTCCAGCTGCGATTGCCTTTGCGAGGGAATCACAACCTGCATATCCACAACCACCACAGTTATTTCCTGGCAGCTTTTCTCTGACTGCCAGCTCTTTTTCATCTACTGGTACACGAAAAGCCTCTGAAGCAATTCCAAGGAGAACGCCAATGACCAGACCTGTACCGCCGACAACAGCCGCTGCTATAATAATTGCTGTTATATTCATTCTCTCTCCTCCTATTTAATCATGCCAGAGAATCCCATGAAAGCGATAGCCATAAGTCCAGCTGTGAGCAAGACGATAGGTGTTCCCTTAAAAGATTCTGGAATATCATTGTACTCAGTTTTCTCACGAATACCAGCTAAGATTACAATTGCGATTGTAAAACCAACTGCCGTGCCAAAGCCGTTAATAACACTAGATAAGATACCATAGCCCTTTTGCACATTTGTAATAGCGACACCGAGTACGGCACAGTTTGTCGTAATAAGTGGCAAATACACACCCAAAGATTCGTATAAAGGTGGCATTGCTTTCTTTAAGAACATCTCAACGAACTGTACTAAAGCTGCGATAACCAAAATAAACACGATTGTTCTCAAATAATCTAAATCAAGCGGTGTTAAAATAAATTTATAAATTACACTCGCCACGAAGGAAGCAACTGTAATAACAAAGATAACGGCCGCTCCCATACCACTTGCTGTCTCGACCTTTTTCGATACACCGAGGAAAGGACAAAGACCTAAGAACTGGCTAAGTACTACGTTATTGACGAGTGCTGAGCCAACAGCAATCAATAATAATTCTTTCATCTTCCATTCCTCCTACTTCTCTTTTTCATCTACTGTATTGTCGAAAAACTTCACGCCACAAGAGCCGCTTCCACATGTCTCACAGTTACCTGTACATCCACTCTTCTTATCCTTTGAACTCATAGAGCGAATCTTATTTTGAATCGCAACTAAGAATGCCAAGACGAAGAATGCTCCAGGAGCTAATACTAAGATAGAGATAGGGTTTTTAATAAATGGAATGGCATGTCCAAATACAGAACCCGCTCCAAGTAGCTCACGGAAGAATCCAAGAAGTGTAAGACCTACTGTAAATCCAAGTCCCATACCGATTCCGTCAAACATAGAAACGATAGGACCATTCTTAGATGCAAAAGACTCCGCTCTACCTAAAATAATACAGTTTACAACGATAAGTGGAATATAAATTCCGAGAGAATCGTTCAAGGATGGCAAATAAGCCTGAAGTAAAAACTGTACCATCGTTACCAAAGAAGCGATAATTACGATATAAGCAGGAATTCTGACTCTATCTGGAATAATCTTTCTCATCAGGGAAATAATAAAGTTAGAAAAGAGAAGTACTACTGTCGTAGTAAGACCCATACCAGCACCGTTGATGGCCGATGTCGTTACCGCAAGGGTAGGACACATACCAAGCATAAGGACAAGTGTTGGATTTTCCTTGATAATACCATTTACTAAACGTTCAATTGGTGTATGTTTCATGTTTTATTTCCCTCCCTTCACTGAGTTTACATAGGCCAAGCATGCATTGATTTCTTTTGTCACTGCTGTACTTGTAATTGTCGCACCGCTGATTGCATCAACCTGCTGCTCTTCTTTTGCACCAGTTTTTACAACCTCTAACTTCTCTGCCTTTTTTCCTTTGAATTGGTCTTTAAACTCAGCCTCTGTCGCTTTCATACCAAGACCTGCTGTCTCACTGATGGATAAAACTTCATATCCGTTTAGAGTACCGTCACTTCTAACACCGACAGAAAGCTGGATATCTCCGCCGTATCCCTCTGGGTTTGTGACAGAAAATACATATCCAATGACATTCTTCTGTGCGTCAACTGCCGCCAATACTTCATTGATTGTCGTTGCTGTATCTCCGCTTGCCACAACTGCCTGCTGAGCCGCCTCTGTGCTCACTCCCTCAGTGGCCTCAAATGCCTGTGCATCCGTAAATACTTGTTTATAAGCCTCCTGTTTTGCCGCCTCTTCCTGCTTTGCAATTGGTTCTTTTGTAATTCCATATACACCGCCAAGTACAAAACCTGCTACCAGAGTGATAACAAACAAGATAGCACAATCTTTTACAATTTTATTCATTCTTCTTACCTCCTTTGACTTTTCCAAATGAAGTAGGAATTGTAACTTTCTCAATCAGTGGAACTAATAAGTTACTAAAAATAATCGCATAGGATACACCCTCTGCGGAACCACCAAATACACGGAATAAACCGGTCAAGATACCGAGAATAATACCGTAGACAATCTGTCCCTTTGGAGTGATTGGAGAAGATACATAATCTGTAGCCATAAAGATGGCACCGAGAAGTAATCCGCCTCCGAAAAGGTTCTCAAGTAAGTAACGAACATCAAATCCATGTCCACCAAAAATAAGTACAAATACTAATGTTGTAATAATATACGTAGCTGGAATTCTAAGAGAAATAACTTTTCTCAGTAAAAGGTAAGCTCCGCCGATTAATAATGCGATAACGGATGTCTCACCGATTGTACCAGCTGTTGTACCGATAAACATATCTCTTAGACGAACACCGTGTAAATCTCCAGCCTTTACAATGGCAAGTGGTGTCGCCTGTGTGACAGAGTCAAAGCTTTCTTTTCCGATAAGGAAGCCCTTATAAGAAAAATCTGTCATGTATTTTGCGAAACTAATTAACAAAAAGCAACGTCCCGCAAGTGCTGGGTTCATAAAGTTTTGTCCAAGTCCGCCAAATAACTGCTTTGCGATAACGATGGCAAATAATCCACCTAAAATAGCAAGCCAACATGGCGCATTGGCTGGTAAGTTAAGAGCAAGCAAAAGTCCTGTAAGTGCCGCACTACAGTCTGTGATTGTGACTTTTCTGCCCAAAAGTTTTTGAACTAACGCCTCTGCTACAACACAAGTTACGATACATACAACGATATTAAGTAAAGCATGAAGTCCAAAATGAAGAACACCAAAAATAGTGGCTGGCAATAATGCGATAATAACATCGAGCATAATTCTGTTTGTTGTAGCCTTGTCTCTCACATGAGGACTGGCTGATACATTAAACAATTCTTGATTCATTTTTACACCTCTTCCTCTATTTGCTGTTACGTCTTCTTCTAGCTGCCAATACTTCTCTTCGTCCAGTCTTCATCGACTGCGTCAAGCGACGTTTTGCAGGGCAGACATAAGAACAACATCCACATTCCACACATTCCGCCCCGTCTAACCGCTCAAATTCCTCGTAGTTTTTATTGTCAGCTAAGACAGAAAGCTTCGCTGGAAGAATATGTGCTGGACAGACAGATACACAGCGACCACATTTGATACAGTTACTTGGCTCACATGCCGCAACCTCATCCTTTGTAAAGCTCAAAAGGGAAGAAAAGGTCTTTCCTGTTGGGATATCTAAGCTAGACATCGCCATACCCATCATAGGACCACCTGAGATAATCTTCTCTGGTTTTGTCTTAAATCCACCGCAAGCTTCCACAAGCTCCTGACAGTTTGTTCCGCAAGGAACCATAAAGTTTGCCGTATTTTTAATTGCATCACCTGTAACAGTGACAACTCTCTTTGTGAGAGGTTTTCCCTCGACTACAGCGTCATAAATCGCAATTGCCGTTGCAACATTATCAACAATACATCCCGCATCTGCTGGAAGCATAGAGGAATTAATCGCACGTCCTGTCGTCGCATAGATTAAGGACCGCTCAGCTCCCTGTGGATACTTCGTCTTTAGAGCAGCAACTTCAATCTTAGGCTCAGATTTGACCATAATCTCTAATTTCTCAATCGCATCTGGCTTATTATCCTCGATGCCGATGATTCCCTTTGCCTTCGGGAAGAGAGACAAAATAATATTAAGACCACCAATTAATTTTTCTGGCATCTCAAGCATACAGCGATAATCGGCTGTGATATAAGGCTCACACTCTGCGGCATTGATAATAATATAATCAATCGCTCCGTCATCCTTTGGACTTAATTTTACATGAGTTGGGAAACCAGCTCCACCAAGTCCTACAATACCAGCTTCCTTTATCGCAAGCTTAATCTCATCCTTTGTCATCTGCTCTAGTGGCTTTGTATCGTATACCATTTCCTCAAACTCGCCATCATTTGTTACGACAATAGAGTTTACCATAGCTCCGCTGGCAGTTAGTCTTGGCTCAATCATCTTGACCGTACCAGATACAGAGCTGTGAATATTCGCGGAAACAAATCCGCCGGCTTCTGCAATCTTTTGTCCAACTAAAACTCGATCACCTTTTTTTACAATCGGTTTTGCTGGAGCGCCGATATGCTGGCTTAAAGGATATACCATATCTTTCGTTGGAGTAAATAGCTGAATCGCTTTATCTTTCGATAACTCTTTTCCATCGTAAGGATGTAGGCCACCTTTAAATGTTAATAATCCCATTCTCCTACCTTCTTTCCTCTTTTTTTCTGTCATATCTTAAATTTCATTTTAACGTTTCCTCTGTATTAACGTATGAATTGCTCACCGCCTAACCTTGTCTAAAATTCATTAAAACTCATAAGGTTTCGCAGCGAAATTATGACAGATTTCTACAAAATTGTCGCCAAAAATTGCATTATCTACATCTCATATCATACCCATTTTTAAGCGCAAAATCAACTATTGTTATTTTTTTCACAATGTCTCGATTCTTCCATTTTTTCTCTTGTTTTTTTATCTAAATTTGCATTTCATGTAATAGATTTGTCAAAAAAAGAAAAATTTCTTAAATTTTTTTTGATTTTTTACACAAACCTTAGTTTTTTCATTTTAAATCTTTTTTTATTTTTTTGTAAATTTTTCTATTGTTTTTTAAAAAAAACAAAATACAGAATACAATTTCATTTTTTTGTGATTTTATTGACAATCATCTTTTCACATTTCTAAAAAAAACTGCCAAGCAGGTAATGAAACCTACTTGGCAACTCCATCTATCTCTGGCTCCTCCTCTGACTGCACCTCCACAATCACCTTATTCGGAAGACAGATGATGGTCTCTCCTTTTTTTGAAATTCGATGCTGCTGCTCACAAAGATGGTCTGGACAGTCTGAGTCAATCATCTTGGCATAGCCGTCCTTTATCTCTAATATATTCTTTCCCTCTTCTCCTGGAATTTCAATAACAATCGTCTGATTCTCATCCAGAGATACTTCTTTATATAACTCTCCGTCCCTTGTAATACGGATTTTATCTGCAGAGCCATTCATAAAAATTTTTATGCCCAAAAAAGAGAGAGCTGCTACGACCAAAATTCCAATAATTAAATATTTATCTGCTTTTTTCACGGTAAACCTCCCTCGCCTTTTTTAGTCTAATTTTAGGTTTGCAAGTGCGTCTGCAAAGGCTGAGTTTAACGGTTCTTGTTTTTGCTTATTTTGCTTTCTCATATAGGCAGCTACATCTTTTTTCGATACACCCTTTCCCTCTTTATTCCTTCTCTCCTCAAAGGCATGCATCGACTCTCTATGACCACAGACGCAGACAAACTTCTGCTTCTCTCCTGTCCCGACTAATTCCATTTTCTTATGACATTGTGGGCATCGGGCATTCGTGAATTTTGAAACTCTCTCTTTATATCCACATTCCCTGTCCTGGCAGACGAGAAGCTTTCCCGTCTTATTGGAAACTGCAAGCATTTTCTTTCCACAGTTTGGACAAGCTTTATTCGTCAAATTGTCATGTCGAAAGACAGCATCCGCCGACTTAATCTCCTCTGTGATATCTTCTGTGTATTTTCGTATCTCCTTTAGAAAATCCCTCTGCCTCATCTTTCCCTTGGCAATAAGAGAAAGCTTCGCCTCCCAGCTTGCTGTGAGTTCTGGCTTTCTCAAATCTTCCGGAACAAGTTTTAAGAGCTGTCTCGCCTTTCCTGTAATTTTAATCGACTCTCCCTGTTTTTCCATCAGATAAGTGTGAAAGAGCTTCTCGATAATATCCGCCCTCGTCGCAACTGTCCCAAGACCACCTGTCTCTTGTAATGTTTTCACTGTATTTTTATCCTTTTGCTCCAAGTATTTTACCGGATTTTCCATTGCCAAGAGCAAGCTTGCCTCTGTAAAATAAGCTGGTGGCTTTGTCTTTCCCTCTGTCTTTGTAATCGTGATATCTGTTAGTCTCTGCCCTTTTTGATATTCAGGAAGGTTGCCTTCCATCTCTTCTTCCTCGCCCTTGATAATCTCTAAAAATCCTCTGCTCTTTTCCACTCTTCCCTTTGCCACGAAAATCTCATCCGCAATCTTTAAGGTGACCGTCGTCTGCTCATACTCATACGGAGGGTATAAGACTGCGAGAAATCTTTTGACAACTAAATCATAGATTTTTCTCTCCTCGTTCGATAAAGCAGATAAAATTGGGGACTGTTCTGTCGGAATAATCGCATGGTGGTCGGATACCTTTTTATCATTGACAAAAGATGCCCTCGCCTTTATCGGCTGTTTTAGAATATTACCTGTATACTGTTTATACGGTCCGACACTCACAGCTTTTACTCTCTCTTTTAATGTATCTACAATATCAGTGCTGATATAGCTAGAATCCGTCCTCGGATAAGTTAAAACCTTATGCTGCTCGTAGAGTTTTTGCATAATATTTAAAGTCTGCTTGGCAGAAAACGAGAAATATTGATTGGCATCTCTTTGAAGCGTCGTAAGGTCATAAAGTCCCTTTGGATAAGTCTTTTTCGATACCTTTTTTATATCTATAATTTCTCCGATTTCTGTTCTTACCTTCTTTTCTATCTCTTCTATCTTTTTCTTGTCAAAACTTGAGCTACTATTCGTCTTTTTATCCTGCCAGGTAAATATAACTCCATTCACTCTCGCCGTTAACCCATAATAAGACTTTGGAACAAATGTCCTGATTTCCTCCTCTCGCTTGGCAATCATCGCAAGAGTCGGCGTCTGCACTCTTCCACAAGAAAGCTGCGCATTATACTTGCAGGTCAATGCCCTTGTGGCATTCATTCCGACAAGCCAATCCGCCTGAGCCCTCGCCGTCGCAGCCGCATAGAGAGGTTCATACTCTCTCGCATCCTTTAAATTGGCAAATCCTTCCCTAATCGCCTTATCCGTGACAGAAGAAATCCAGAGTCTTTTTAATGGCTTTTTATTGCCCGCCTTTTCTAAAATCCACCTGGCAACTAGCTCTCCCTCTCGACCAGCGTCCGTGGCGATAATAATCTCATCGATATCTTTTCGATGAATTAAAGTCTTTACTGCATTGAATTGAGCCCTCGTCTGCTTAATAACAACAAGCTTCATTTTCTCTGGCATCATCGGCAGGTCCTCTATATGCCATTCTTTATAGTCGGCATTATACTCCTCGGGGTCAGCCAATGTGACAAGATGCCCAAGACCCCATGTGACGACATATTTATTCCCCTCTATAAAACTTTTCGCCTGCTTTTTACAGCCGAGAACCCTCGCAATATCTCGGGCTACAGAGGGTTTTTCTGCAATAACTAAATTTTTCATAAACTTAGGCACACTTTCTACTATATATAATGTTTTGTGCCAGCCTCCTTCCAGTTATACTATTTTTTATTCATTTCTTATTTCACTAATTTCTAAAACTCTCTATATAAATTCGTGTTATTTATTGTAACACGAATTATATGTTTTTAAAATGAAAAATTTAGAAGTTCAAAAAGTATACCGAAAAGAAAAAACGATAAATTAAACCACTTGATGCTCACAATAACTTTTTACTGTAAGTACAGAAAATACAATCAATTCCACTATTGCCACTACAATTGTTAATACTGGAGACCAAATATTTAGCTTCCCAATCTTAAGAATACTAAGGTCTAATAACTGATACACCATATTATTGCGAAGACCAATTCCTGAAGACGGAAATAAATATGCCACCCAGCTATTTGCTGTTGCAGAACATATAAAGGTAGGAGCAAGACAAATAAGTATTGAAATTAATATTGATGCCAATGTCGTTTTGCATTTACTTGATACAAATAATGTACAACTTATCGTAGAAAGTATAGATAATATTCCACAAACCACTAAAACAATCTGCAATTCTCCTAAATTATATGGTGCTAAGCTTATCATTGAAAAAATCACTTGTACTGATGTTTTTAGACATTCCGTACCAAAAGAAAAATTCAAGATAACTAATTGCAAACATAAACATACTGAAACATATATAGCAAAAACAGCAAACAAAGAAAGTATTTTAATGAATGCTAATCTTAACCGCCCATTTCTTGTACATCTAAATATACTGTCTGAACCATTTTGATATTCTTCAGAAAAAGCGGGGGCAGCAATCGCCGTACATATAATAAGTAATAGTAGTATATAGAATCCGATATATTCAACTGCATCCATTGAAAATCCTCCATAAAGTTGAAAAGGCTTATTCACTCTTTCATACATAGTTTTTGCCAATTTCTGAGCCTTAATATTATCTTTATATTCAAGCTTCATCGTGTCATCTAAATGTCTCGCACATTGCTCATAATAGTTCTCCACTTCATCTACTGGAATATCTATTAGTTCTTTTCCCATACCTGTTTTAGAATCTGCATATATTTCTGGTAACTTGCGAACTACATTTTGAATAGGTGAAATCATTTCTGTATAAACACTTAAAGATAAATCATCCTCACTAACAACCCCTTCCTCGTTAAGTGTATCTTGATATTGCTTTAAAGCAGACTGTACTTTTTGGGGAGTAAGTTCTCCATCATAAGGAGCACGTATCGTTTTTTTATATTGGATGGCATCCATTCCCTCTACACTTACTTTATTTCCATTATCATCTATATAATTTATTGTTTCATATGAAATAGGTGCATAACTCATTACCAAAGCCAATAATCCCCCTATTCCTAGCAATATTATTACTTGTTTTGCCTTTATAATCCTTCTTATTTCTAAAAAAAACATACGCATTTTATTTCACACCTCCCTCGGCTCATATATATTTTTTTTTGAAAAAATCCACAAATATAAATCTTCCAATCTTGGCTCTATGCTCAGAGAATTTTCAACTTGCGGTGTGTCGGATAAATATCTAATTGATATCATATCTCTATCCTCATTTCTCTGATTAATAATTCTTAATTTCATCTCATACATAGACAATTCTCTCGCTGGTATGATAGCCGTCCAAACTTTTCCGGTTATTTCTCTAAGCAATTCTTCTGTCGTTCCCACATTTTGTATTTTTCCATTTTTCATTATTGCATTTTTCGTTGAGATATACTCAATATCGGAAACAATATGTGTGGATATCAGAACAATTTTATCATGTGAAAATTCAGAAATGAAATTGCGAAATCTTATTCTTTCTCCTGGGTCAAGTCCTGCAGTTGGTTCGTCCAATACTAAAACTCTAGGATTATTTAGCATTGCCTGTGCTATTCCTACTCGTCTTCTCATACCACCTGATAATTTTATTATTTTCTTATTTCTCACATCGGATAAAGTGAAAATCTCCAATAATTCATTTATTCTTGATTTTGCCTTACTTAATGGTATCCCCTTTAATGCGGCAATATATTCTAAATAATCCTTGACTGTAAAATCACGTGAGCATCCAAAATCTTGTGGTAAAAATCCAAATATTTCTCTATAATCTTTTCCCAACGAATATATTTCCTGATTGTCAAAGTAAATTTTCCCACTAGAAGGTTTTAAGATTGCAGCTATCATTCGTATTAACGTTGTTTTTCCTGCCCCATTCGCTCCAAGTAATCCCCATACGCCGGGAACCAACTTAAGATTAACATTATCAACTGCTATTTTATCTTCAAATTTCTTTGTAATATTTTTTATTTCTAATTCCATAGCACCATCTCCAAACATTAAAAAATCTTTCACATTTGATGACTATACTATATCAAATGCAAAAGACTTTAGTATTAATATTTAATATTCAAATTATTAAGAAATTATAAAGATTTTAGGTATATTTACAATAATTATTTATTTTGTAAATTAGATGAGACCTCTTATCATTTTAAGCGGTTTAAACTGGCAAATGTACAATAAAGCTTATTGTTCCATTATTACTTTCGGCTTTGATATCTCCACCATGTAAAAGAATAATTTCCTTAGTTATAGCCAATCCAAGTCCAGCACCTTCCCTGTCTGAAGCTCTAGCATCATCTAAACGACAAAATTTCTCAAACATTTTACTTAGTTTTTCTGATGAAATATCATCTCCTTTATTGCTGAAAATTATAATATTTTTCTTATCATTTTTTTCTGCACGTATCAGTATTTCTGTGCAGGGATAACTATAGCTTATTGCATTTTTAAGTAAATTTCCAAATGCCCGCGATATTTTTTCTGGATCAACACAACATATCATATCATCTTCCATCTGAAATTTTATTGTATTTCCTTTTTGTGATAATATTGGATAAAATTCATCTGCCAATTGTATCAAAAGATATTCTAAATTTACCTCCTTTTTATTAATCTTAATTTGTTGTAAATTATACTGTGCAATTTCAAAAAATTCATTTACTAATTTTTCTAAATGCATTGCCTTATTAAAAATTTCCTCAACAAATTTCTGTCTTTTTTCTGAAGGCATATCAGGCATATCTTTCATAACACTTAAATATCCTATAATTGATGTAAGAGGCGTTCTTATATCATGAGCTAGATAAGTAACCAACTCATTTTTTTTATTTTCTGCAATATTTATAGCTTGATTTGCGGATAAAATCGACATTTTTATATGATTCATTCTCTCTTCAATCTCATTCAAAGGAGTAGATAATTTCACTACTGTATCATCTTTTTTATATATAGTTTCCATCCCATCCATTATTTCTTCCAAATACTTCCACATTTTTTTCCAATAATAAAAAAAGATTAATACATAACCTATTATAAGATAAAGTATGAAAATAATGCTCATTCTAATCTGTATCCACCTAACTATCTCTCGAGAACTACTACTAAAATAAAAATCAAATAAAAGACTTATAACCCATCCGACAGCTGTATATAAAAACAATATTAGCATTAACTGTATCCATAATTTTTTATCATATTTTCCAAACATATTCTTCTTACTCAATTTTATATCCAACTCCCCATACAGTTTTTATATATTTATCCTTTTCTTCTTGATTACCTAACTTTTCTCTAATATGACGAATATGTACCGTTACTGTATTATTATTCTTTGAATAATATTCATCAGACCAAAGAGAATGAAATATATCCTCCGAGCTTACTACTTCCCCTTTATGTTCTAGTAAAATACGCAAAATATCATATTCACTCGGTGTTAACCGAATTACTTTACCGTTCAGACGACACTCTCTTGCTTTAATATTCAACTCCACTCCTTGACTACTTAATAAAAAATTATTATTTTTGTCTTCCCTTGTATAAAAATTATATTTTTTGTACCGCCTTAGCTGTGCTTTAATTCTTGCCATTAATTCTAACGGTAAAAAGGGCTTTGTCACATAATCATCGGCTCCATACGTAAAGCCATTAATTTTGCTATTTTCATCGTTTTTAGCAGTCAACATAATGATGGGATAACTGTATTTTTCTCTTATTTTTTTGCACAAATAAAACCCATCCTGTTTTGGCAACATTACATCTAAAATAGCAAAATCATGTTCCATTGATTCAATACATTCTAGTGCTTCTTCGGCTGAAAAACATTTATAAATACTATAACCTTCATTTTGTAAATAAATCTCTATTATCTCTGCTATACTTTTCTCATCTTCCACAACTAAGATTTTATCATGCATATAAAATACTCCTTCCAAACTTGTGATTTTAGCTTACTCCATTTCCTTTTCTTTTGCAAGTTTTATTCGCCAAATTCTTATCTTTACAAATCTTCTTTTGTTCTTTATACTGATACTATGTCTTGTTTATACTTGATAAATTTTTTTATAAAGAAATAGGAGTGAAATTTATGGTTGCAGAAATTATTACAGTCGGAACTGAGCTATTGCTCGGAGATATTTTAAATACAAACGCTCAATTTTTATCCAAAAAACTAGCACATATTGGAATTGATGTTTATTATCAGACGACGGTTGGAGATAATAAAGACCGCCTAAAATCTGCGCTTGAGATTGCATTTTCTCGTTCGGATATGGTTATTTTAAGCGGAGGACTTGGACCTACAAAAGATGACCTGACAAAAGAATTAGTCGCCGACTACTTCGGAAAGAAACTTATCTGGAATCAGGAAGTATATGATAATGTAGAAAAACGAGGCTTTGCTTTTGGTCTCAAAGAGATTAGCGATAGCCTAAAAAAACAGGCCTATGTGCCAGAAGATTGCCTTATTCTACCTAACCATAACGGAACTGCACCGGGAATTATTCTCGCAAAAGACGGCAAATCCGCCATCTTACTTCCCGGACCTCCCTCTGAGATGAAGCCAATGTTTAAAGAATGCTGTGAAGTATTTTTAAACAAAATTTCCGACCGTGTCTTTGTCTCCCTCGGCATTAAGCTAAAGGGACCTGGAGAAGCTCCCGGCAGTGAGATTGGAGAGGCTCCTGTGGCGGATAAAATCTCCAAATATTTAGATTATACAAACCCTACTGTGGCAACTTATGCAAAGGAGGACGGATGTCTCATTCGCATCACCGCTGCCGCCGCCACGAGAACAGAGGCACTGGAGCTTATCGCCCCTGTCGCTTCTGAAATTTCTGATATCGTCGGACCAGTTATTAAAGATGTCTCTGAGGTTACGGATGAAATCTAGGTTACTGTATGATTTGCTTTATGTATACTAACCTCCCTCGAGAAAGGAAGAATTTATGATTGCTATTATCTCACCTGCCAAGAATATGAAGCCAAAAAAAGTGGAGTATCCTCTCAGTATCCCTGTATATTTAAAGCAGTCCGAGGAAATCTTTTCTGTCCTTAGAAAGTATTCTCCCTGGGATTTGCAGGAGCTTATGGGGATAAATGAATCGCTTGCACAAGATAGTGCAGATAGGAATGCGACCGTGCAATTTGATGAGAATGGGTTTCCTGCGATTGAGATATATGATGGGATTCAGTATAAATATATGGAGCCTAGGAAATTCTCCAAAGAAGAGCGCTCTTTTGCTCAAAAACATATCCGGATTTTAAGTGGGGCGTATGGGATTTTAAAGCCGTACGATAGTATTTATGAATATCGGTTGGAGATGTCGACGAAATTAAAGGTACAGGGGAGTAAAAGTTTATATGAATATTGGAATCGTCTCTTGTATGATGATATCTCGAGACAGACAGATTGTATTATTAATTTGGCGTCTGCGGAGTATGGGAAATGTATAAAGAAGTATGTAGATGGACATAAGCAGTTTATTACATGTACTTTTAAGGTTTATCATAGAGGGAAATATAAGGTTTTGGCAACTGCGGCTAAAATGGCACGTGGACAGATGGTTCGATATATTGTGGAGAATAGAATTGATAGTCCTAAATTGCTTAAGGGGTTTGATATGGATGGGTATATTTTTCAGGAAGGAATATCTAATGAGGAGGAGTATGTTTTTTATCGGGGGTGATTTGTACTGTTTTTAGGGAGGAAGGTATGGAAGTATGAGGAATTATGAGAAATTATGGGGAGTTATGAGAAGAGACGCTAAGAGAGTAATGAGATATCTCCTCCGTAAACACGTTCGTTCCCACGGTTTTTCGATATACTTAGCTTTGCCGCTGGAGCACTGTCTGAGCAGCGTAGCTGCGAGTTTGCGGGAAGCGGCATAAATCAGCGTATGTCGAAAAACCGTGGGAACGAACGTGTTTTTCAAGAACATATCTCCTGCCTCTCTTTGCGTCTCTTCCCACTCCACCAAACAACTCTCTTTGCGTCTGTCTCCACTATCCCCTCACTCTACGCATCCACTAAAAACTCCCTCATATTTTTTAACGCCGCCTTCTCCAATCGGCTCACCTGAGCCTGCGAAATACTAATCTCATTTGCAACTTCCGTCTGTGTTTTTCCCTCAAAAAATCGCAGCTTAATAATCTTATTCTCTCTCTCCGAAAGCCTATCTAACGCCTCTCGAAGTGAAAGTTCCTCCACCCAATTTTCCTCTTTATTTTTCTTATCACTCACCTGGTCCATAATATACAGCGTATCTCCCCCCTCCTGATACACTGGTTCATAAAGAGACATCGGACTCGCAATTGCATCAAGAGCATACATAATTTCATCCTTATCAATTTCTATCTCCTTCGCAATTTCATCCAGAGTTGGTTCCTGATTATTTTTCTTTAACAGACTTTCCTTTGCAGAAATCGCTTTATATGCAATATCTCTCAGCGAACGGCTCACACGGATGGAATTATTATCTCTTAGATACCTTCTCACCTCGCCAATAATCATCGGGACTGCGTACGTAGAAAATTTCACGTCTAAACTCCGGTCAAAATTATCAATCGCCTTCATAAGACCGATACAACCCACTTGAAATAAATCATCGGCAGAATCATTGCTCGATGAAAAGCGCTGAATCACACTTAACACTAACCTCAAGTTTCCCTTAATGTATAACTCTCTAGCCTCCAAATCTCCCTGCTCAATTTTCTCAAAAAGTGCCTCTTTTTCCTCGTTTTTTAATAGCGGTAGCTTTGATGTATTGACTCCACATATTTCCACTTTATTCAGTGCCATAAATGATTTCCTCCACTTCTCAAAGTTCCATGTATAAATATATTCCATATCAAATTAGAATTAAGCTCGCTTATTCTTTTTTATCTTCATGGAAACTTTAAATATTAAGTTTCTATTCTTAAATCATTTACCAATTGCACCATTTTTATGCGATAAGGGGATGGTTTTATTTTCCATAAACGAATCAACTAAATTTTACAGAAATCTTACTCTATTTTTATACCTAAAAGACATCCCACATTTCATATTTATAAGGTATATAAAATCAGACAATAGAATTTATAAGCTATAATTTATAAGTCTTTTTTGTTTTTAATGGAAAGTTTACTTGACATTTCGGGCAAGAACATATATAATTATACTACGGAAAGTAAACTTTCCATAATTATCAGAAAGGAATGGCGCATGAAAAATCGATTAGAAGAGCTGCGAAAGCAACGAGGCATTCGCCAAGAAGAATTAGCAAATGCCTTAGAAGTATCTAGGCAAACAATAGGTTCTCTAGAAAACGGACGGTACAACCCATCCATCATACTGGCATTTAAAATTGCAAAGTATTTTGGTATGAGCATAGAAGAAATTTTTATTTATGAGGAGGTTGAAGGTAATGAAAAAAAATAATATAATATTTCTCATAATATATAGTATAATAGGAATTATTCTTATGATTGCAGGAATTACCGCAAATATCGATTATTATTCGTCAATGATGTTTGCGATGGGATTTGCCTGTTTAATTAGTAGCATTGTTCAACTTCTTCGCCAGTATCGAGACTCTCGTCCAGAAAACGCAGAAGCTGTTCGTGAAAAGCAAAGAAGACAGGCAATTAATTTAAAAGACGAGCGAAACATACAGCTTCGACATCAAGCAGGATATATGACTTTTCAAATTACAACAATTGGTTGCTTTATTGGAGCATCTATAACGGCATTAGTACGAGTGGAGGCATGGATTGTTGGAAGCTTATTTTTACTTGCTATAGTACAATATATTATAGCGGGTATTATTTATAAATATTTGTGTGAAAAAATGTAAAATAATTAATGAGTTAAAAAAGATGTTGAATCGTGTGTTATTTGATTGCAAAGAAACTTAATGATATCGGCTGTTTGGCTTTACAGACATCTCACGGTCAGCATTTAGTGGATTTCAAAAGAAGGCTAATTGCTGAAATAGGAACAGATAAAGTTCAACTAGTTACAATTAGCCGTCCATCAGCATATGGGGAATATGAACCGTATCGGTTTGTTGATACGGAGCAGGAATTTGAGCAAGCAGTAAAAGGATTATGATAAATATGGATAGTTAATAAAAATCAATTAACTACCCATATTTTATAAAAGCAAATAAAACACACACAAAATTATAAAAACCTTTTATTGTAGAAAACACAAGAATTGAAGGAGATACAAGAACATGATAAAAATATTATTCATCTGCCACGGCAATATCTGCCGAAGCCCAATGGCAGAATTTTTATTAAAAGATATGGTTAAAAAAAGAGGTTTGAGTGACCAATTTTATATTGCTTCTGCTGCCACCAGTACAGAGGAAATCGGCAATCCCGTCCATCACGGAACAAGAAAAAAATTATCGCAGTTTGGCATTTCCACAAAAGGAAAATATGCCATCCAGATGACAAGAGAAGATTATGAGAAATATGATTATCTTATCGGAATGGATGATTGGAATATCAGAAATATTATGCGAATCATAAGGCGAGACCCTAAGCATAAAGTATATAAATTACTAGAATTTGCTAACTCAAGCCGAGATATCGCAGACCCTTGGTATACAGGAAATTTTGATATTACCTATGATGATATTATGGAAGGATGCGAAGCATTTTTAGCTTACCTAGAAAGAGAAAATAAACTTTAAAAAGAAAAAACTAACTATATGAAAAAACGATATAACTATTATAGAATGATGTTGGGATTAAAAAGTCTTTTGACCCCAACATCATAGAATAAAACTATAAAAAAAAGAAAGAGGTGGAATTATATGCAAAACCGAATGGAAAATTATCGAATTGTGACAAACAAAGAAGACAATAAAATTATTTTTGACACGGATTTAATATATCTTTGTGACGATGCCTACGCTCTTTTTGGTCTCTTAAAGGCCGATGAGCTTGGCTATATCGATTTGCTCGGAGTGACAACCGTCGGCGCCAATCATCTCGTGGCTCCTGTCACTTACGATGTCTTGGGTATACTAGAATACATCGACCGCACCGATATCCCAGTCTATATGGGAAGCGATGTGCCACTGGAAGGTTTCTGGAATGTGGAAGAGATGTTCAATACGATTGGAAAGATGAGCTTTTGTGGAGCATATGCCTATCTCGACCAATATACAAATTCCTATGAAAAAGCGAGCGAGCTTGCATGCACGAAGCTTCCAGGTGCAAAAACATCCCCGCAAAGTCAATCCGCCGCTGACTTTATGATTGAGCAAGTACATAAATACCCTGGAAAAGTAACCATTATGGCTGTCGGAAGCTGTATCAATGTTGCCACTGCCATTTTAAAAGACCCGAGTTTTGTAAAAGACGCCGCTGGAATTGTCTATATGGGAGGCGTATTCGATGTCAAAGCCGAAGATTTGGATGGAATTGAAGTTAACTGGTGGTATGACCCAAAAGCCGCCCAGATTTGCCTTCAACAAAACTGGAAAAGCCATGTCACTGTCCCTCACGATGCCGCTGTGACCTGCAAAAAGGGAAGAGATGTCTACGATAGATATAAATCAAAAAATACAACCAAAATAACGAATCTTATCGTAAATGAGCTGGCTCCGATTTATGAAGCGGGAAAAGAAGAATCTCTCGTCTACTGCTGGGACCCTATCGTCGTCGCCACCTATCTCTGCCCAGATTTGATTGAACACCAAGAAAGACGAAAGGTCACAATCTGTACCCAAAAGGGATATGCCTACGCACAATGTCTAAGCTGGGAAGAGAAAAAAGCTCCGAAAGGATTACAAAGCTGCGATATTATTTTCAAAGTAAACCGAGATAAATTCTGGGATTTTATGAGTGACTTATACGCCCAATCACCTGCAAAAACACAAAAAATTCCAATCTAAATTATATATGCTTTTTTGATTATCTTTTTAAATCTTTTCAAATGTCCGAATAATCTTATTTTACAGGCTATTCGGGCATTTTCTCTTTTTCTTCATGTTCACGTTTCCTGTCATTTTATTGTGCTATCTCCCTTGTTGAATTTTTAAGGCTTGAAGAATAAACAGGCAGATTAGATTTTTATTTGACGAATATACAGAACTGTTATAATGTAGATATGAAGAAATAGAAAAATTAGAATTTATGAAGGTTAATATCTCTTGACTTATGACAAATATAGGTGAATTTCACAAATGTTATATGTGGTTGACAAATTGCTAAGAATGGTTGGTTGATGAAAATCTGCATATCTGTAATACTTAATTTGCAGTCGCAAAAAACGAAAGGAGCGTTATTATGAACTTTAATGAAAAACTAATTAATTTGAGAAAATCAAAAGGAATGTCGCAGGAAGAATTAGGAGCAGAATTAAAAGTTTCCCGACAAACTGTTTCAAAATGGGAGTCAGGGCAGTCTTATCCAGATTTTCAGCGTCTTGTTCTTTTAAGTGATTACTTTGGTTTGACACTTGATGAATTAGTAAAGGGTATTGATGTGCAGGAAGTTAGAAAAAAGAACATGAACAACGATAAAATTAATTCCATTTATAACGATGTGAATATGGCTAAACGTTGCGTGAAATGGTATTTGATAATCGCAGGTATTGCAGTGGGGATTCTTCTTTTACTTCTTGCATACTATTTCATCAATGTAATTTTTAACTGGTAAGAAACTTTAATACTTTTTAAATGTCCGAACAACCTTATTTTACAGGCTATTCGGGCATTTCGTCTTTCTCCAAAGATACAGAAAACTAAAAGTCTGATCAAGAATATTATAATATTTTATCAATTTTTAGTAAACCTATGTCTACCTGCTTTTTCGATACATTGCAAACAAACATTTTATAGTGTTTCGCCAATACACAGCAAAAAGAGTCCGTAGATATATTCTCAAAAAACGATAGAGAGTGGAGCGGTTTTTCGATATACTTAGCTTTGTCGCTGGAGCACTGTCTGAGCGCCAAAGGTGCGAGTTTGCGGGAAGCGACAAAAATCAGCGTATGTCGAAAAACCGCGGGAACGAACGTGTTTTTTGAAAATATATCTACGGACTCTCTTTGCGTCTGTCCCCACTCTCTACGCCATCATCTTCCTCAGATATCCCTTAAACTCTCTCACTTCTTCTTCGCTAAAATCTTTAAGAGCCGTCTCATTCACCTTCTCCACCGCCTGATTCACCGGCTCCTCAAGCTCCTTTGCTCTATCTGTCAAGAAAACTTTAATATACCTGCGGTCATTTAAATCTATCTCTCGGCTAATGAGTCCCTTCGCCTCCATCCGCTCTAAAATTCCAGAAATAGTAGAATTCTCAATTCCAAGCTGGTTTGCAATCTCCTTCGGATTACTTAGCTGCTTTTCCCAAATACATTTTAAAACACCGTACTGAATTGGTGTAATATCAAAATCCTTTAATTCTTTTTTCATTTCCTGAAATACAATATGCTGCGCTCCTGTCAGCAGATAATTAATGCATTCTTCTAATTTCATCTCATACGCTCCCGTCTTTTTTGTTTCTATACTAATTATTGGTTCATCTAATTATACAATAAACATAGCTTAATTTTCAAGCATACTTTTCTTTTTTCCCAATATTTGAAGCATATTTCGAATAATAGAGTTTGCATCCGCTATAATCCCATAGTCACAGTAACGAAAAATCGGCGAATTCCGATTGTGATTTACAGCAATAATGACTTGACTATCCTTCATTCCCGCCAAATGTTGAACAGCCCCAGATATCCCAAATGCGAGATATACCTTCGGCTTTACAAAGCTTCCTGTCTGTCCGACCTGTTCTTCTACTCTAGCCCATCCCTGGTCTACAACTGGTCTGGATGCACCGACTGAGGCGTGATACACCTTCGCCAACTCCCGCAGTTCTAAAAAACTGTCCTGATTTAGCATTCCTCTTCCTCCAGCCACAATCATCTGCGCATCCTTTAGGCGAATCTTCTTGTCTTTTTTGGAAATTGTCTCGATATAACTAGGATTTGCCAGAGTATCTTCCTTAAGCTCTTTACTCTCTACTCTCACCTCATGACAGTATGATATTTCACCCTCTTCTCTTGCACTGCCCACCTTCATCACAGAGAAATAAGGATATCCTCCAGAAAACTGATAAAAGGACAGGGATTTCCCATCCAGAGAAGGGCGAACTCCAATCAGCCTCTCTTCCTCTCTCTTTAACTCAATACAATCGGTGAGCAAAGCTCCATCCAGTATAACACTCAAAGCTGCTGCTACTTCTCTCCACATAAAAGTAGAAGGAAATAAAATGAGCTCCGCTCTCGTCTCGACAAGAAATTCCTCTAGCACGGCAATACATATATGACTTCTATCCTGTCTGAACTTTCTCTCGTCCACCTTCCATAAAATAATCTGCTCAACAGGATAATCCCTCATATATTCACTTATATGCTCATCTTCCATATTTCTTCCTGCTATAAAAATCAGAGAAATCTCATCCTCATCTTTTATGGCAAGTTCCCTCGCCTTGCCAATCAGCTGCATATTCTGCCTTCTATCTTCTTCTCCAATCACATAAATTCTCATATATTTCCCTCAAATCCAAGTCTACTAAGAATTTCTATTAAATTCATAGACGACTCCTTATCGCTAATTCCATTCAATAATTGAAACTCTTTATGCGTATCGTCCTCTAATTCGCTTTTTCCATATAATACAATTTTCCCCTCATTTTCCCCGACTTCCCTCGCTATCCTATCGCCATCTATTTTCTTTACTTCAACCTCGCTGTATGTTCGGATAATATCCGCCATCTTCGGCTGTCTTATCACACCCTTTTCTCTCATAGACTGAACCAGGGCTGGCAATTCCAAGTCGTATATGATATCCTCCAAATCCGACACCATCTTTCGCACAGTAATCTTCTTTTTCCTTGGATTTTTCTCTGACCAACTAACCGCTCTTTTTTCTTCTTTGTACGCTATTATCTCTTTGCTATACATAATCGCTGGAATTCCAAGGCGATAGGCAGTCTGGGTTGCGATATTTACCGCATCCCCATCATAAGCCAATCGCCCAAAAAGGAGCAAATCAAACTCTCTAAAATACTGCTGCAATGTTCTTGAAATAACCCGAGAAAATGCACTCGTATCAGAAAAGTCAAATTTATCCAGTACGATATGGAAAGCTTGGTCCACACCATATGTACACGCCTTTTTTAGGGCTTTCTCACTGTCTTCTACATCCTCGGCAAATAGTAATGCCGTGATATCTCCTCCATATTCTTCCTTTAACATAACTGCCTCAGCCAAAATATTGCGGTCACTCTTGCATAAATACTGCTCATCATCAAATAAATCAGGATTATGATATATATTTCTTAATACTACAAGTATTTTCATTTTTCTATCCATTTATCTTATATTTCTATTTGCATCCTTTTCCAATTTTAGTAATGATTATATATCTATTTATTTTTTAAACCCATTTTATCTGACTGGAAAATACGGGCATCCATCAATTTTAGATTCTCATCTACAATCGGCTCAAACTCCATCAAGTCGAGAACTTGAGTCTGAAGGTCAATACCAGGTGCAATCTCAGTCAGATGCATACCGTCTTCTCTAAGCTCGAACACCGCTCTCTCTGTGATATACATGACTGGCTGCTTTACTTTATTCGCATAAGTTCCAGAAAATGTAATCTGCTCTACATTCTCCTTAAACTTAATATTTCGTCCTTCCTGTGTAATTTTTAATTGACCGCCGTCGCATTCCATTTTCAATCCGCAGGCAGTAAATGTACCACAGTAAAATACTTTCTTGGCATTCTGAGTAATATTAATAAATCCGCCGCATCCTGCGAGACGAGGTCCAAATTTACTTACATTGATATTCCCATCTTTATCCGCCTCTGCGAGACCGAGAAAGGCGAGGTCAACGCCGCCACCGTCATAGAAATCGAACTGAATATTCTGGTCAAGAATGGACTCCGCATTGACAGAACCGCCAAATTTGGCTCCTCCCATCGGAATACCGCCCACGGCACCTGCCTCAACTGTCATCGTCATATAATCACCGATACCCTCCTCGTCGGCTACTGTCGCGATATACTCAGGAGCGCCGATACCCAGATTCACGACACTTCCCTCCACTACTTCTAAGAGTGCACGTCTTGCGATAATCTTCTTGGCACTTAAACTAGAACACTTGGAGCTCTCTGTCGGAATTGTATACTGACCTGACATCGAACCGTCAAACTCGCAGCCGCGACATTGTTCATGGTCATCAGGGCTTTCTGCAACGACAACTCCGTCCACATAAATTCCAGGTATCTTCACTAGTTTTGGGTCTAAACTGCCAGCCTTCACTATCTTCTCTACCTGGACAAAAACTTTACCTCCACAGTTTTTCGTCGCCTGTGCCATCGCCGTTACTTCAGTCGTGGATACTTCTCTCTCCACTGTGATATTGCCCGCTTCGTCCGCATAAGTTCCACGAATAAAAGCGATATCGATATGCTGTGCCTTATAGATTAATTTTTCCTCGCCGAGAATATCTATTACCTCCACAAGGTCCTCCGTCGTAATATCATTTAACTTTCCTCCCTGGACACGAGGGTCCACAAAGGTATTCAGACCGACATGGGTAATCGTTCCTGGCTTATGCGCAGCGATATCTCGCATAAGCTGAGAGAGCGTGCCCTGTGGAAAATTATATCCCTCAATCTTTCCATCAAGAATCATCTCTCCGATTTTAGGAACCATATTATAGTGGCCAGCAATTACTCTCTTTACCATTCCCTCATGTGCAAAATGGTCTGTCCCAGAACCATCACGATTTCCCTGTGCGGCCGCATAAAATATCGTAAGATTCTTAGGAGCTTTCGTCTCCAAAAATCTCTTTTCAAGCGCCTTATTCAGGGATTCTGGCAGGCAGCTGGCAACAAATCCCGAGCTTGTCAATGTCATATTATCTTCTACTATATTTGCCACTTCTGCCGCCGTCATTACTGCTATCTTTCGCATTATTTTCTTCTCCTTTCTCGCTCTCTAGAAATCGGTTAGATTGGCTTTTCTCTTCTCAAGAAATGCGCTCATTCCTTCCTCTTTATCATGAGTGGAGAACGCAAGTCCAAATAAATTGGCCTCAAGCTGCAATCCAGAGGCGAGGTCAACATCAAGTCCAGTATTTATCGCCTGTTTTGCCAATGAAACTGCATAGCTCGCCTTAGTTATTATCTTCTTTGCCATCTCTTTACAGTAGTCAATCAACTCGTCTTGTGGCACGACATGGTTTGCAAGACCGATTCGATACGCCTCCTTTGCATCAATCATATCTGTCGTAAAGATAAGCTCTTTTGCTCGTCCCTTTCCGATTAATCTAGGAAGTCTCTGTGTTCCTCCAAATCCAGGTAAAATACCAAGGTTTACCTCTGGCTGACCGAATTTTGCATTATCCGATGCCACTCTAATATCACAAGCCATAGAAATCTCACATCCACCGCCTAGTGCATATCCATTTACCGCTGCGATGACAACCTGTGGGCACTCCTCAATCTGCTTAAACGCCTTAAATGCCACCATACCCATCTGTCTTCCCTCAGCAGGAGTCGCATTCACCATCTCAGAGATATCTGCTCCAGCTACAAATGCTTTCTTTCCGCTTCCTGTTAAGATGACAACCTTAATATCCTTTCTCGCTGCGATATCGGTAAAGCATTCATAAATCTCCTCCAATGTCGCAGAATTTAGTGCATTCAATGACTTAGGTCTGTTAATTGTGACAACTGCCACTTCATTCTCTACTTCCATTAATAAATTTTCCATCATAACTTCCTCCTTCAATTGCTCTTTCTTAAATTGTTTTTTATTTAAATTTACTAAAATAATTTGTAAGTTTAATATTTAGTATACTAATTATTTGCTATGTCCCAATTATAATAATATGCATATAATTTGTCAACTAACTATTTGCACAATCTTTTTTATCATTTTTTGTCTATTTTTTTGTCTTGACTTTTACCTGTCACCATGGTATATTCTGAGCAAATAGTTCGTATGCTAAATATTAACTAATCGAATTATTTAAGCTTATACTAACATATTAATTGTTTTTATGATGCCAGGGTCAAAAGACCTTTTGGCCCCAACATCATTTTATTGAGGTTCAACTTTTTGACCTTGAAAGACCCGCAAACAATTTCTATATTGAAGGAGGATATTATGAATTTTGAATTAACAGAACAACAAAAAGCCATTCAAGAATCTGCCAGAAAATTTGCGCAGGAGGAATTACTCCCAAGAGTTATTGAGAGAGATGAGAAGAGTGAATTTCCTATCGAACAGTTCCACAAAGCTGGTGAGCTTGGACTCATCGGTCTGCCTTATCCAAAAGAATACGGTGGACAGGGACTTGGATATATGGAGTACGCCCTCGCAGTTGAGGAATGCTCTAAGGTAGATGCTTCCTTTGGTATCGCCTATTCTGTATCTACTTCTCTCTACGCTGGAAGTGTATGGAATTCTGATGCGACCGACGAGCAAAAGATGGCGTTCTTGCCTGAGGTACTTTCTGGAAAAGCTCTTGGTTCTTTTGGATTAACTGAGCCAAACGCAGGCTCTGACGCAGGCGGATGTATTACAACTGCTGTAAAGGACGGAGATGACTATATTATTAATGGGTTAAAATGCTTTAATACAAACGGACCTCTCGCAAAATATACTGCCGTATATGCATTGACAGAGCCAGAGAAGAAATCAAAAGGTCTCGCTTGCTTTATCATAGACCGTGAAAATACACCTGGTGTTCGTACTGGTAAGATTGAAAATAAAATGGGAATCCGCGCTGCTCAGGTATCTGAGGTTATTTTTGAAAACTGCCGCGTACCTGCTTCTTCTATGGTTGCTTTTAGTGGAAATGGATTTAAGACAGCAATGAAGACTTTAAACTGCGGACGTATCGGTGTGGCTGCTCAGGGTCTTGGAATCGCCGAGGGTGCTTTCGAGAGAGCAAAAGAATATATGAAAGAAAGAGAACAGTTTGGAAAGCCAATCGCTAATTTCCAGTATCTTCAGTTTAAGATGGCGGAGCTTTCTATTAAGATTGAGGCTGCAAAATATATGCTTTATAAGGCAGCAACTGACCATGATACAGGGAAACGTTTTGACCAGTCCGCTGCTAAGGCGAAATATCTTTGTACAAATGTAGCTATGGAAGTAACGGAGTGGGCTGTGCAGTTTATGGGCGGAAATGGGTATATGAGAGAATACCATGTTGAGAGAATGTTCCGTGATGCTAAGATTACACAGATTTATGAGGGAACGAATGAGATTCAGCAGTTGATTGTTGGAGGGGCGTTGTTTAGATAGAGGTATGGAGACGGACGTATGAAGACGGACGTATGAAGACAGAGGTATGAAGACAGAGGTATGAAGACAGAGGTATGAAGACAGACGCGAGGAGAGTTCGTGGATATGTTCTCTAAAAACACGTTCGTTCCCACGGTTTTTCGACATACGCTGATTTATGCCGCTTCCCGCAAACTCGCAGCTATGCTGCTCAGACAGTGCTCCAGCGGCAAAGCAATGTCATTTAGTTAGTGGTAAGTA
>JAUUSJ010000047.1 GCA_030841965.1 Blautia sp. | reverse complement strand
GTATGTCGAAAAACCGTGGGAACGAACGTGTTTTTCGAGGACATATCGACGGACTTTCTTAGCGTCTTCTCCCATTCCCCCTCCCCTTGTCTAATTAGATCTCATCACAATACCTTCTTCCCACTCGATAATTGTCTCGTATATTGAACCATTTTTATCACAACATAAATCCCCACTACCAATTCTGTAATCGGCATTGCAAACCAAATGGCATCCGCTCCTATCACTTCAAGCAATAAATGAATCAAAACACCGCTAATAATAGCTCCTCTAGATACCGACACGATAAAGGAAGTCACTGGCTTCATCAACGCCTGAAAATAGTAAGTCGAGAAAATATTCATCGGCAAGAGCAAAAAGGAGATACCATAGCTTCGGATAATAGCTGGCGCAATCTCTAAAATGCTCTCCGTCGGCTTCATAAAAATACGAATATATAAATTCGGAACAGCTAAACTGACAGCCGTCCATAATATCCCAAATACTGCCGCCGTGCCAAGAGCATATTTTAGAGTCTGATTAATACGCTCTCCCTTTCCCGCACCGTAATTGATAGAAATAATAGGCTGAGAAGCCTGACCGATACTATAAGCACAGCATTGAACAAAGGTACTAATATTAATGATAATGCCATAGATAGAGAGAGCATCTGTTCCCAAATATTTCAAAATCTGGCGGTTAAATAAAACAGTCAAAATTCCCATTGCCACATCGATGAAGAAAGTGGAAAATCCCGTGACAATAATTGTTTTTAACTTATCAAAGAGCCTTTTCGGCCGCACGAAGCTTAATGTATTCTTTTTGCTAAAGAAATGACTTAACATAACTAAAAGCGAAAAGAAAGAGCCCATCGCCGTGGCGAGACCTGCTCCCATAATTCCCATATCCATCACAAAAACAAAAAAATAATCGCCAAAGACATTGAAAATACCTCCAAACAATACCGCTTTTGTGGCAAGCCCAGGGTCACCGTCATTTCTCAAAAAAGCCGACAATAGCTGAGTAAATAAAAACGAAGGAACCACGAATTTGACAGGGAAAATATATCTCCTCGCCAATTCCAGTAAGTTTTCCTTAGCGCCAAAAAGTAAGAGCAACTCTCGGTCAAAAAAGATAACGGCAATCCATGTAATGATTGCCAAGATAATAGCACCGATGACAGCGGCCGTAAAATACTCATTGGATTTTTTCTTATTCTCTTCTGACTCTCCTCGCAATGTACTAAATAAAACAGAGCCTCCAATCCCCATCAGCAATCCTAAACTATAAATAATATTCCAGACAGGGCTAATGACCGCCATAGCTGCCGAGCCTTCTGGTCCTTGATACTGCCCAACCATCGCCATATCTACCACACCATAGATAGATGTAATCATCGCACTGCCAAATGCGGCGCTGAGATATTTAAAATAGATTGGTTTAATTTTTCCATTGATAAGGTCCATATTCTTTCCTCCCATTCCATAAGTTTCGTTCATTTGCTTAACTCTATATAGATAAGAAAACAAAAAAAGAGCTGAATAAGTCTACAGGTATCTCAACCTGTTGCCTTATCCAGCTCATCATTTCTACTGAATGATTTGCCCTCCGAGCAAGCACTATATATTATACAAGATAGACTTTATTTGTCAAGTCAAATGATTCGTATAAACTTTGAATTGTATTAATAATAAGCATCAAATCATTTCTAATCGAGACATTCTGCGTTACTTTGGATTACCTTCTTATACCAGTAGAAAGATTTTTTGCGATAGCGTGCAAGGGTTCCCTCTCCCTGCTCATCTGCATCAACATAGATGAATCCGTATCGTTTTTTCATTTCTCCTGTGCTTGCGCTAATTAAATCAACACAGCCCCATGTCGTATATCCGATTAAGTCCACTCCGTCTATTAGGATGGCATCTCGAAAAGCTCTAATATGCTCTCTTAGATAGTCAATTCGATAATCATCCTCCACTCTATCTTCTATCAACTCATCTGTGGCACCCAATCCATTTTCCACAATAAAAAGCGGTTTTTGATAGCGGTCATAGAGCGTATTAAGAGTAATTCTAAGTCCCATCGGATCAATCTGCCATCCCCACTCACTGGACTTTAAATATGGATTCTCCACGGAGGCGAAAATATTCCCCTTCGCCTGTCCCTGTATTTTCGGGTCTGCCGTGGCGACCATGCTATTATAGTACGAAAAAGATATATAATCCACCGTTCCCTTTTTCAAAATATCTGCATCGCCTTTTTCCATAGGAATAGAAATTCCCTCTCTCTCCATCTGCCTTAACGCATAACTTGGATAATATCCCCTCGCCTGAACATCGACAAAGAAATAATTCTCTCTATCCATGCGGATAGACTCCATGACATCATTTGGATGACAGGTATAGGGATAGGCATTCCCTGCCGCAAGCATACAGCCAACTTGATTGTTTTCGTCAATCTCATGAGCCAGACATACAGCCTTTGCACTGGCAATTAATTCATGATGTGCCGCCCTATAACAAACGTCCTTTTTCTCTTCCCCGTCTTGAAAGGTTAATCCAGCGGCCATATAAGGCATATGAAGAATCATATTAATTTCATTAAAAGTAATCCAGTATTTTACCTTTCCCTTTAATCTCGTAAAGAGAGTTTTGCATAGTCTTAAATAAAATTCAATCATTTCCCGACTGCGCCAAGAACCGTATTTTTCAATTAATCCAAGAGGAACATCAAAATGGCTAATCGTAATCAGCGGTTCTATTCCATATTTTCTGCACTCGTCCACAACTGCCTCGTAAAAAGCCAATCCCTCCTCATTTGGAATCTCCTCATCTCCATTTGGAAAGATTCTCGACCAGCATATAGAGAATCGATATACCTTAAAACCCATCTCGGCAAAGAATGCGATATCTTCTTTGTAGTGATGATATCCGTCGACAGCATATCTTGCTGGATGTCGCTCTTTCCCAAGTTTTTCTGGTGCCATTTGCCCACTGGCTACCAAAAAACGATTCTCACCCGCTGGAATGACATCTACATTTGAAAGTCCCTTTCCTGCCTCTAAATATGCTCCCTCATACTGATTTGCGGCGGTTGCTCCTCCCCATAAAAAATTATCTGGTATTCTGTCCATTCTTAACCTCCTCATATTTATCGAATAATCGTCAAAAATTCCTCTGTATTTTCAAGACCTGTTGGCACGACATCTAAATAATCAGCTGTATTTCCAATTACCACAGGAGTAACGAGGGAATATCCCGCATTTTTAATCTGCTCCATATCAAAAGTCAAAAGCTTCTGTCCTGGCATCACTCTATCCCCCGCCTGCACGAAAGTCTCAAAATATTTTCCCTCCAACTGTACCGTATCCATACCTACATGAATCAAAACTTGAATTCCGCTGTCTGATACAAGACCTATCGCATGTTTTGTCGGGAATACTGTCTCCACTTTTCCCTCAATCGGCGAGACTACAACTCCCTTGGACGGCTCAATCGCTAATCCCTTTCCAAGTATCTCCTGAGAAAATGCGGCATCTTGTACTTCTGATAAAGGAATTATCTTTCCCTCTAAAGGCATCTTGATGCTTTCTTTCGCAAAAAGCTTTTTCTCCTCTGGAGTTTTCTCTATTTTTTCTGCCTCTGCTACTTCGGCAGCCTGTACCGTATCATCTTTCCATAAAATCATCGTCAAAGCAAATGCTATTATCATAGCTACAACAACACCAATTGCCGCAACATAAACATCCGCAAAACTTCCATTATCTGGATTAATGAAAGATGGGAACTCAAAAATACCCATACCTCCCATAATATACTCTTTTAAATTCATCAAACCATAGTATCCTCCTGCAATTGCAGACGCCACGCAGCTAATGATAAACGGCAACTTACGTGGAAGAGTGATACCATAGATAGCCGGCTCTGTCACTCCAAATAGACCTGAGATTGACGCTGGAATACAAAGCTCTTTTAATTTCTTATCTTTTGTCTTAATCATCATTGCAATGACAACTGCAGTCTGTGCAAATGTCGTGGCAAAGAAAGGCGTCATAATATTATCATATCCCATCGTGGCGATATTATTGATATAAAGTGGGATAATCCCCCAGTGCAAACCAAACATAACAAGAATCTGCCAAAGTCCACCGACCAATATACCTGCCAAAATAGAAGAAACATCTCGAACGGACATAATTCCCTGAGCAATTAAATTCGACGCAAATGTAGCAACTGGTCCAATGACTAAAAATCCAAGCAGCATAGATACGAATAATGTAAGCATTGGTGCAAAGAAAAATTTCACTACATCTGGTATTATCTTCGAGAAAAATCTATCTAATTTCGATGCGACAAAGCAAATCAAAATGACTGGCATAACGGTTGACGTATAATTCATCGCAATAAAAGGAATTCCAAAAATCTCCATATAGACTGGAGATTCAAAAACAGTTCCCTTAAACAAAGTATATAATGCCTCGCCTGACGCCGACAATGCACTCGCCTGAATTGCTGGATAACAAAGCACTGCACCGATTACCAATCCCAAAAACGGCTTCATCTTAAACTTCTTCGCCGAAGTATATCCAAGCATAATCGGCAAGAAAGTAAACATCGCATCTCCGACCGCCGTCATAAAAGATGCAAAACCACAGTCTGATGCATAAAGCCCCAAAGCGATAAATAAGGCATTCAATCCCTTTAACATACCTGCTGCCGACATAACGCCGAGCATCGGCTGAAAGATGCCAGACACTGTGTCGATAAAAGCATCAAATAAATTCTTCTTTTTCTCAGGCTCATCACTGGAAGGAGCTTTATCGCTAATCCCTGCGACCTCACATACATCGGCATACACTTCACCTACATGATTGCCGATAACTACCTGATACTGTCCTCCTGATTTCATCACAGTGACAACTCCATCCATATTTTTTAGGATGTCATCATTCGCTTTTCCCTCGTCCTTTAACTGAAATCTCAGACGAGTAATACAGTGAGTCAGAGAGCTAATATTTTCTCTGCCTCCTACATTCTTTACGATATCTTTTGCTAATTGTTCGTATTTTCCCATTTTAAACCTCCATACAAAATTTGACGTTTTTTATCTCGTCATTTATTTTAATACCATAGATGAAGGTCTAGCCAACTTAATGTAACTACCCAATGCGCTATAAAAACCTCCTCTCCTCTTTTCTCTTTATCTTCAATCTGACGCATACAGATTTGAATTTATTTTGATTTATCGATAATACGAGCTATATGAATCGTCAGATAGAGTTTCTCCTCCTCCGATAACGGATAATCATACTTCTTTACAAGAAACTCCTCTACCTTCTTAACAGATTCCCAAGCTTGCTTATACTGCTTTTTTACAATATTTAAAAGTTCTGTGCTATCTTCCCCCTCATAAGTTGTGCGAGTCAAAAGACGCTGTGCAAAAAACTTCAAATGCGTAATAAACCTACAATAATATACTGACTCCTCATCAAACGCTACGCGGGCAGAATACTTCACAATATTAAGAATCTCCTGCATAATCTTGGTCAATCCATTTACATCCCCAGCTCCCTCTTCCAACTGCGCATTCACTAAATGAATCGCAATAAATCCCGCCTCATCCTCTGACAACATAACTCCCGTCTTTTCCTTAATAATTTCCAACGCTCTCTTCCCAAGCCGAAACTCCTCTGGATAAAACTTCTTCGTCTCCCAAAGCAAAACATTTTTTACAGGAATCTTTTGCTTATCCCTTTCTATCGCCGTATAAATATGGTCACTTAATGAGATAACCGCACCATCATTCAAATCCTTCTCAAAAGTCCTTGACGCCTCCTCCATAATCTGCATAGCAGCATCAATCACCTCAAGAGGAATCTCCCTCAATAACTCCTCCAATCTTCCTACCTTCCCCACAGCAGATAAACTAAATTCTTGTTCTATTTTTTTCTCATCAACCTCATCTCCACCATGTTTTCGAAAACCTATCCCACGCCCTGTAATAATACGCTCATTTCCTCTTTTATCCAATATCACAACAATATTGTTATTTATCACCCTGTGAATTTTCATAATAACCCTCTTCCTTTAAAACAACAAAAGACCAACATATGCATAAAAAAACTCTTGCTCTCTTCATGCATATGTTGGTCTAGCTTACCGTTACGTAATGACTACCCTTTTATTGACTAAATAATATCATATTTCTAAAAAAATGTCAACCCAAAAATCTTCATTGACTACGCAGGATAATGCAATCTCTCCTCACATCTCTCCCTTAAAACCTCATCATAATACTTCTTCGCATAATACTTCGCCATCGCCAAATTCAAATCCAAATAATTGCCGCAATCTCTACTAGAAGCTCCTGGAATCTCTCCCTCATAGTCCATAATAAATTCCATCATCTCCTTCACCAAGTCAAACACATCCTCTGATGAAAGCTTTCCAACTAAAATCATATAAAATCCCGTCCGGCATCCCATCGGTCCAAAATAAATCGTCTTCTCCTTCCACTGCGGATGATTCCTCAAAAACGTGGCACCTAAATGTTCTATCGCATGAATCCCTGCCGTCCCCATCACAGGCTCCACATTCGGTCTTGTCATTCTAAGGTCAAACGTCGTAACGACTTCCTGATTCACCCTATCCTCTCTTGAGACATAAATTCCCGTCAACAAATCCTCATGATTTACTGTAAAACTTGCTATCTTTTCCATTGCATCTTCCTTCTTTCCTCGTAATTTTATCTCCTATGAACTTTCTCGCCGTCCTCATATGAATCCATATTTTTTTAATTCACTCCCCAAAGACAAATTGCCGAAAGTTCACGCCTACTCACTTCACTTTCTTCCATCACGATAATCCCTTAAAAAAATCCCTCAATTTCTCTAAAAAGGTCTTACTCTCTTGCTCCACAGAAGCTTCCTCTTCACTCGATGTCGTCTGTCCTTTTAAGTTCTCTACCTTTGGAATATAAATTTCATTTTTCAGATAGGTCTCACCCAAATTCTCGCCGATAAGCTTTATCGTATACTTCGCAGTAATCCCCTTTTTTTGAGGCTTTATCGCAAACTTCCAGGCGATATTTTTCTCCGCTCCCGCATCGATATTGGCAAAATGAATGCTATTTTCCCCATCCAAAATCTGCTCTCCATCGTCAAATTCCAATATTGCATCGACCGTATCGATGGAATCAGAACCAATATTTTTAACAAAAATTTCTATCGTCGCATCCTTATATCCATCCTTCTGGTCATTTAAAGAGGCATACGTATCCGCCTTGAGCTGAACAGTAATCGAATCTCCACTTGTATTCGATACAGATAATTTCCCCGCATCCTTTATCGCCTGAGACTCCTCGTCAATTACAATCACTGGTCTGGCAAGCAGCGAGTGATAGGACTCGGTTCCCTTTGACTTTACTGTGCCCTTCCTGCTCACATATTGAATCGCATCTCCCGCCTCGGAACTGCTGGAAATCCACCAAGATTCCACATCAGAAAATTTATCATTTAACTCTCTTCCTCTCTCGGTCGCATAGTCCGTTTTCTCCAAAAGCCTTCCCGTCGAGGCAGGTTTTGCACTCGAAAATCCATAATTTTCATTCACTACTCCATTGGAATTTAGAATCGAGACCTTATCTCCCTCTGCAATCGATAGATAGGAAGCAAACCTAGAATCCTTAAACTCCTGCATTTCTTTGATATCCTGCTGCTCTGTCTTAGAAAATGCGGTATTTAAAAATCCCTTTCCTTCTTTCTTATAATTTTTCCCTGCTATATTCTTCTTCTTCCCGTAGGAATTTAACCAAGAGCGAAGTGTTGACTCCTCCCAGCTTACCGCATCATAAGCAACTCTTCTGTCCGTATCATCTTCTAGCTCCTCATCCGTCAAATCCTGTACATCCACTGTACTGTCCTCCACCGATTCCATCGCCTCATAATAAGAACAATAATCCAGACCTCTCTCCGCCATAGCTACAATATATCCGTCAGGATTCGCTAGAACCTTCCACTTAATCGGCTCATACAAAAAATAAGAAACACCAAAAACATTCTCCACTTTATGGTATTTATTCCCCTCAATCGTGGCGTCTCCATTCTCATCATACTCCGCGTCTGTAATCGTGTTCGTCAATCTATCTCCCGTCACCTGAGTCTGTGGATAAGTCCCAAAATAAATACAAGAATACACCGTTGACTCTGTGTCTTCATCATAGACTGGTTTTAGACTGCTGCCATCTGCATCCACTTCCTCGTCCTCTCCCTGAGAATCCATCTCTTCAGAATCAACCTCTCCCGAGTCACCCTCTTGCGAACTGACTTCCTCTAAATCGACTTCTCCCGAATCATCCTCCTCCAAAGCAGTGGATACTTCCTCGTCCAAATCATCTGTCTCTTGCTCCTCACTGTCTTCCTCAGATATCAATTCCGAGTCTTCTTCTATACTATCTATCTCGGCAGCTCTCACTCTTATCTCGTCTCGTCTACAGGATAAAAATGGATTGAGTATCTCTATACTACCAAAAGAAACTGTCATTATCAAAACAAAAAGAAATATCTTCCGGTTTCTCCTCATATGATTCCCTCCTAAAAATCTATCTATCATTTTCGAGTTTTCTCTCATAAATTCTATTGTACTTTATTTTTTTATGATTCTCAACAAAAATATAAAATTTTACAATCAGCTTCTTTGGTTCTTACGAAATAATAATCATTCAGCCTTCTATTCATAAGAAGAGAAAAATTATGACTTTGTGCATAGCTAAACTCTTATAGAAATTAATTTCATTTCGTCTATTCCCTTGACAATTTATTTCAAATCTGGTATAAATTGATAAGACGTTTTTATCAATTTATCGTAAATCCATATATTATCTCCGTTATTTTTTTTAAATATGGCAATAATATAACATAAAAAACATACGAATGAAATACCTTATTTTTATATAATTTAATATGCCATTTTTTCTCTCTCATATTCTCACGAAAAATGGAAAAATATTGTGGATTTATGCGCTAGAATACATTTTTATTTTGCATATTTACGATTTTTATGATATTATAAAATTATCTAAGGAGGAGTTGTTATGAACGAGCTAGATATCTATAAAAAAAGAATTAAACTATTACGTGTAGAAAAAGGGAACACACAATCTGAGATTGCTGCCTATCTTGGCACTTCACAAACTATGTATGCGAGATATGAGCGTGGTGCAAATGAACTTCCAATTCGTCATCTCATTGCACTTAGCAAGTATTATAATACATCAACAGACTATATTTTAGGACTCTCTGAGCAAAAGCAACCACTGTAAATTTGTTCAGCTATGAGCCTCAGCTCAAAAGCTTGCTTTTGGGCTTTTTTACTGCGCTAATATATACCATGATGTTGGGGTCAAAAGGTCTTTTGACCCCTATGATACCGAATTGCTCCGCACAATGTGCTCCCGCAATTCTCATGCTATAAATGATTATAAATTCATAATCCTCCTATTACAATTTTTCTTTAAAGAAAGCTGTCAGAAAAGATAAAATTTCAATCAGATATCGTACAAAGTTTCTCAAAAAACTCTATATCTTATTGGAAACCTCTATCTTTTGACAGCCCTCTTCTCTCTTAGCATCTTCCTCTATCCCAATACAAAATCATCCTACTATCTGTATTTTATATTCCGTCAGCCAATAATTTATCTGAAGCATAAACGCCAATAACTGCGGACCTGCCATTAATTGGCCATACCAAGGCTTTCCGTAATCAGACGGACTTTCTAAAAACTGTCTCACTTTGCTTTCATCGAGAAATTGGTGAATCGGTGCATCTTTCTTTTCTAATATTCTCATAAGCTGTTGCCCAAGCATTTTTTCATA
The DNA here is from genome assembly GCA_030841965.1 of Blautia sp. GTDB lineage: Bacteria > Bacillota > Clostridia > Lachnospirales > Lachnospiraceae > JAUUSJ01. The sequence continues at coordinate 17,096 of JAUUSJ010000047.1, read as the reverse complement.
CTGTGGATGATAAGTCTTTGGATACGGACTCTTTTTTCGGTAAAGCACTTCCTCTGGCAGATAGGATTTTCCCGCCTCTCTTAGCAAGCCCTTTACAATCTGATTTTTACATTTCATCTCCCACGGCACATTAAAGACATACTCTATGATTCGATAATCGGCAATCGGAACCCTCGCCTCCAGACCTGCATGCATACTCGTTCTATCCATCCGGTCTAATAATGTGGTCATAAACCATCTCATATTCAAATACGATATCTCTCTCCTTCTCGCCTCCTGTCTCGATTCTCCATATAAAACGGGCGTCTCATCTATTGTTTTTTTATACGCCGCATGAGAATACTCCTCCAACGGCAATTTCTCAATCCACTCATCCTTCAATAAGATTTTTCTCATCTCCATCGTCTTCGACCACGGAAACGCATCACACTCAAAATCCTCTCTTCTGTGGAACCAAGGATATCCTCCAAATATCTCATCCGCGCATTCTCCTGTCAATGTGACCTTATTATACGGCTCTACTTTTGTACAAAAGTATAAGAGCGAAGATTCCACATCCGCCATACAAGGCAAATCTCTCGCATCCACCGCCTTATACAAAAATTCTGCCAAGTTTTCGTTATCACATTCAAGATAAATATGATTCGTGTTTGAATATTTGACCATCTCATCTACCCAGTATCTATCCTGCGTCGGCTGAAAACGACTGGCCTTAAAATACGTCTCATTTCCCTCAAAATCAAATGAAAATGTCCGAAGTTTTTTCCCCTGCTTTTCTAACTCCTTTGCACAGATTGCGGTGACGAGAGAACTATCTACTCCGCCAGATAAGAAAGTAGAAATCGGAATATCAGAGAGCATTTGACCTCGAATGGAATCTTGCAAAAGCCATGCGACCCTCTCCACCGTCTCCTCATAAGAATCCTCATGAGGTCTACTCTCCAACTTCCAGTAGGTGATATCTTTTATATTTCCGTCTCGTATCTCTAAAAAATGTCCGGGAAGTACCTCATTTACCCCGCAAAATACTCCCTTTCCATAGCTTTTTGCAGGACCGAGCGCAAATATCTCACAAAGCCCCTCCTCATCCAAAACAGGGCTACAGTTTGGATGCACAAAAAGTCCTTTTATCTCCGATGAGAAAATAAGCTCACTTCTTTTTTGAGTATAAAATAATGGCTTCACCCCGACATGGTCTCTCGCCAAATAAAGCGTCTTCTTATAATCATCCCATATCGCAAAGGCAAAAATTCCATTTAACTGCCTCACAAAATCAATTCCATATTTCATATATCCCGCCAAAATTACTTCCGTATCACTCGTCGTATAAAACTCTACTCCCTCTTTTTTCATCTTTCTCTTTAGCGTATTCATATTGTAGATTTCACCGTTATAAGAAATCGCATATTCCCTTCCATTTTCTCTTCTCACCATCGGTTGTTGTCCGCTTAGTAAATCGATGATTGAGAGACGAACATGAGCTAATCCGCAATTGGGTTTTAAATAAATTCCCTCCCCGTCTGGACCTCGATGTTTTTGCACCTGATTCATCTTCTCTAAGATAGAATTCCATTTCTCTCTTCCTACCTCATAATTCTTTTTAGAATCAAAAAATCCTGCAATTCCACACATTTTTTCCCCTCCATTTTCTCTTTCCTTTTATAATAATTATTACCCATTTTCTCATTTGATACTTCTATATTTTGTGATATCATCTCTCAACATCCTATGCCATCATACTAAAAATACGATAAAATCTTATATAGAAAATGGACTCTGTACAACAGGCTGATACTGTTTTTCCTCTCTCGCCGCCATAATCGTCGGAATTAAAAGTTCCATATGAGCCACCATCGAGTTCGGTTTTTTTATCGGGTCATCCTGCCCAAATGGAATAAAATACACATGCTTTGCCTGAAGAAGTGCTCCGATATTCTTTAAATTCATTCCGAGCGCATCATTTGTCGAGAGTGCGATAATCACAGGCTTTTCATTCCGAAGCTGTGCCTTCGCTGCCATTAATACCGGCGTATCTGTAATTCCATTTGCGAGCTTCGCCAATGTATTCCCTGTACACGGAAGCAAAACAAGAATATCAAGGATTCCCTTTGGTCCAATCGGTTCTGCCCCCTCCACCGTTAAAATCGGTTCCTTTCCCGTTATCTCCCTCGCTTTTTTCAAAAACTCCTCGGAACATCCGAAACGATTTTTGGTGTGGGCGGATGCCACAGAAAAAATCGTCTGCAAATCCGCCTCCTCCTCTCTCAACCGTTCTAGCTGAACAAATACTTTTTTATAGGTGCAAAACGAACCTGTAAAGGCGACACCAATTTTTACATTTTTTAACATATCAATTCTCCCTCTTTTACTATACTCATTCTTTCCATCTATATCATATTCTTTCTTCTCTTCCACGCATCCTTATCTTTCCATACACTGTTCTCTCATATATTCTGCGAAAATCATCGCCGCTGCCTTCGGTGCATATTTTTCTGGAATTTTAGGATAAACTTGATAATCTATTCCATATTCCATCGCCCATATTTTCTCTTCTACACGGGTGGACACAATATCAAAAATTAGAACCTCTCTATCACATAATAAAAAACATTCCTTCGCTATCACAGGAACAGGAATCGTGTGAAAAATTAGCTGTTGTTCTTTCATCCGAAAGATAAGTTTTTCAAAATATATCACTTCAAATCCCTCTTTTTTTGCCTGGGAAATTTCTTCTTCATTGATAGTGCAGATGGTCACCCTCGCTCCGAGTGCCTTAAGTCTCCTCGCAATCGCTTTTCCACATTTTCCATAGCCTAAGACGAGGCAATTGCTCTCATAAATCGCAGCCTTATATTTCATCATCGCCTCCGCGATAATTCCCTCCGCCGTAATCTGCGCATTCTTCTTAGCTATCCTTTCTTCCTCTAAAAAATCAAATACCCTGACTTTTTTTCTCTCTAACTCCTGCCTTACGGAACTAGGAATCTTGCTTGAAAAAAGCATCTGTCCCCTTTTCATTTTTAAAATAAGCTGGCGTATTCTATCCTCTGACAAAGCAAATGGTGTAGGAAGCACTATCATTTGACATCCAAAGAGAAGCTCTTCAAAGGATTTTTTTTCTTGTCTGCCATCACATAAGAATACGGAATATCCCCATTTTTGAAAAATTTCACTGATATATTCTTGTCTTTTATCTCCCAATAAAATTCCAATACGTTTTCCCTCCATCTGCTCTCCTCCCATTTTTTGTTCTCTGATAATATATGCGAGTCCTTTCTTTACCGTGTCTTTTCTTAGAAAATGTTTTGGCTCTTTCCTTGTTTTTCTCCCCAAAATGCGCTATAATCACTCTAACTATTTCCCTAGAATATAAAGAAAAGCAATCAGTTTTTACAGATACTGTTTATGTCAACAGACATATTTGTTTAAGAAAGAAGGATACTATGATTCAAGATATTTCACCGCATGTTTTACATAACGAATTTCAAATACGAAAGATTCAACCAGACGATTTTTTACTTCTCTTTCACGAGAAGAATCAAGTGATATTAAAGGAAACGGATAATAGACTTTCCTTCCTAAATTTAAAGGACTTTTCCCCAAATTTCCTCTCCCTTTTTAAGGAGGAACCAGAGTTTTTATTTTCTATTGACAATAAAAATTTCTTCATGGCAGATTATACGAAGCAAATAGAGGGAGAACTACGAAAGGAAGAAGATAGCATGAAAAATCTTTCTATACAATCTCATTCTATCTCTATCTTCCGAAACTTTTACCCTGGATATTATGGCTTTGCAGGCATCACCGCCCATCATATCTATTCTTTTCGTAAGTCCCGGGCTTTTTGTGGATGCTGTGGCAGCCCAATGGAGAAAAGCAAGACAGAACGCGCCATGGTTTGCCCCAACTGTAAAAATATAGAATATCCCAAAATCTGTCCTGCCGTCACCGTCGCTATCATAAACGATGACAAACTTCTAATGGCAGAAAATGTTTTATCCAAACGATTCGCCCTTATCGCTGGATATGTGGAGATTGGAGAGAGCTTTGAAGATACCGTAAAGCGAGAAGTGATGGAGGAAACTGGATTAAGAATAAAAAATATTCGATACTATAAGAGCCAGCCTTGGGCATTTAGCGAGACGGCTATGGTTGGATTTTTTGCGGAGCTAGACGGAGATGAGCATTTCACCCTTGACAAGAGCGAACTTTCCAGGGCAAAATGGTTTACAAGAGAAGAAATTCCCGACTATCCGACAACGAGTCTAACTTTTGAGATGGTATCTCTCTTCAAGAAAAATAAGATACCGCCTTATCTCTTAGAGCGCTGACCTCTCCTTCCGACTACCGACGATATCCTATTCTAACGTTGGAGTCAAAGGGTCTTTTGACCCCTATGATACCGAATTGCTTCGCACAATATGGCATCCTATTCTACAAGAATCAGTAATTTTAGGAGGAATGAATTATGTTTCGTATGTGGGGAAAAATTTTTAAGAAAAATAAATTAATCAAGGATACCGTAATCGAAATATCCGATTACTCAATCAACCGCACAAAGAGAGTCTTTTCTTCTGTCGACCAAATATGCTATGAGTTCGACCTTCAATCGCCGATTTGGCTCGACTCCACCAAAAAAGATTTTATTTTATTTGATAAAGCTCGGTTTTATCAAGATAGCTTTATCGAGAGTATTGATTTTGATTACTTAGAGATTCAGGTAATAGAAGAATAAATCAAATACATCATTTGAAAATAAACGGTCCAAGCTTCAATTAAGAAAGGTTGTGTTATCATGTCATTACCAAAGGAAAATATTTATACTATCGAAGATATTTACGCACTTTCTGAAGGAGAAAGAGCAGAATTAATAGACGGAAAAATCTACTATATGACTCCACCTAATACAAAACATCAGAGAATCGCAGGAAAACTTTTTCATATTATTTCAAATTATATTGACTCTAAAAATGGACCATGTGAACCTTTTATTGCTCCATTTACTGTCTATCTGGAAGAAAAATCAAATACCTATGTAGAGCCAGATATCAGTGTTATTTGTGACCCTAATAAAATAGACGATAAAGGCTGTAAAGGAGCTCCTGACTGGATTATTGAAATTGTTTCACCTAGCAGTATCACAATGGATTATTATACAAAACTTTTTAAATATCGTACAACAGGAGTTCGTGAATACTGGATTGTCGACCCTCTAAAAAATAGAATTATGGTTTATCATTTCGATACAGAAACAATAGAAGAACATACCTTTTCTGATATGGTTACTGTCGGAATCTATGAAGATTTACAGATTGATTTTTCAAAAATATAATATCTACCACAAATAATTTTGAGGAACAGCAAACTTTCCTCGCTGTTCCTCAGAAACCTTTTTCCAAATATTTACTCTCCAAATACTGTCTTTATGCGAGACAAATAGAATCGTTTCTTTTCATCTTTTTATTTTTTCTTTTGCTCCCCCAAATCCAAAGTCGAGCCGAATTGATATCCCTCGCCCTCCAAAAAGGTGAGAACCTCGTCTAGCGCCTCCGCATTTGAACTCGATACGTTATGAATCAGAGGAATCGCCCCATTATGATGATTATTTTTATAATACTCTATCACATAATCGGCTCCTGGCTGATGATTCACGTCATAATCTACATATGCCATACTCCAAAAAATCGTCTTATATCCCATATCCTTTGTGACTCTCATTGTCCTCTCACTGTACTCTCCCATCGGAGGTCTCATCACCTTATCCATCTCGTAGCCCGTCGCCTCCTTCATATATTCCTCGCATTCCAAAAGCTCAAGCTTATTATCCCTCGCAGATTTTTCTGGCATACTCGGATGGTGTACTGTGTGATTCCCGACAATATGCCCCTCCTTCTTCATTCTCTTGACCAAATCAGGTTCATCCTTGATAAATGGCTTTGTGACAAAAAATGTCGCGATTGCCTTATGCTTTTTTAAAATATCTAACATTTTCGGAGTATATCCATTCTCGTAACCACAATCAAATGTGAGATAAATTATTTTCTCCTTATCCGTATCCTTGACAGCTTCATCAATATAAAAAGCATCGTAAAGCTCAAGATTTACCTCCTTTTGCGCCTCTGGCTGTTTATGCTCTTTATTTCGCTTAAACCACCAGGAATATTTTGTATTCGGGTACCCATTATAGTCTCGACTTGAAGCGATATCCTCCTCATTTTGACTTTTATCTTGGCTACTACTTGAGGAGCTGGAACTAGAATTTTGACTGTCTATCTTTCCAATCACAGCCTCATCCCTCTCCTCCTCCTCAATCTTTTGTGCCATCTTATAAATAATCCCATCTTCTCCTGTTAAACTTTTACATCCACAGGTTGCTATCGCAAATATAAGCCATATAAAGGATATTGCAATAATATATTTTTCTACCCTCAACAGGATTCCTCCACTGTCTTTTTCCTTACTTCATCCTATGAATTTTCATGCCTGTCTCATTCTCTTTCCTGCGTTTTCCTCTTATAGCATCGTACTCCCTTTTCCGTCTTCTTCTCTTGCGTTCATTTTATGCTCTTCCTGCATTTTCCTCTACTCATCAAAATAATCCTTCAATACTTCCTCCACTAATTTCTCCTCTTCTCTCGTCACTCTCGTCTTCATTCTCGAATCATCCTTTTTCATTCTAGCTGTCGCAACCTCGGACATTCTCTCGTCCTCCGCCTGGCTTGTCCTTTTTCTTCTGCCATAAATATTTTCTGTCTCATCAGAATACAAATGATTCTTCAAAATATTTTCAAAATAATCCTTAATATTATAAGAAATATTTTCTTTCTTCTTCGATACTTGGAATAGATTTCCAAATATATTCAGTATTCCAGCGAAAAGCAACCCTGTAAATAAAGTTGTATACACAATCTGCAAATCTCTACCCACAAAAATAGAGTGCATTGCTCCATATACTCCAATTAGCATACATAGATTCATCATCTGCTTCATTATCATTTCCCATGTACTTAATTTAAAAATGAGAATCTTCTGTTTTTCTAATTGACGACCCACGAAGGAATCGATATCTTGCACTTGCACTCCAAGTTTTCCGTAATTTTGATATTTTTTCTTCAATGTTAAAAGCCAGCGCTTCCTGGTTCTTCCTATCTCCTGTGTCACTGCTAACATATTTGCATATGTAACACCTAAAAGAATTTGACTTACGATACCGATGGCAAAACAGATAGCCATCGCTTTCCAGTACATCGTATTTGAGATAATAAATTGTAACATAAAAAGCCCCCTTTTTACTTAATAACAAAATTATTATATCTTGAAATAATAAATTTGAAAAGATAAAAGAGGCTGTCAAATTCTTTTATAATTTTTATATTTTTTCCATATTTCGCAAAAATAATAAATTTTCAAACGACTTATCCCGCAATCCATATACTGATACCAGGGTCAAAAGGTCTAAAATCCGATGCAAGTTTAAGACCTTTTACCCCCGACATCATCCATATATGGCTCCAACGACAAACTACCCACTGCCAAAAGGAAATGGGTAGCTTGAAGTAGAGTACAGCTGATGATTGCTCGAGCACCAAAGGTGGGGAGCAATCAACTTTCATATATAATAACTGCTCAAGCAGTCTTATTTCATCTTCAGAAACATCGCCGCTAAGAGCTTCATCGTATGGATGATTGCCTGCTGCTCGAACTGCTCATAGCTCATCTGTGCGCTGTCATCTGCATTATCAGAAATAGCGCGAATAACAAGAAATGGAACTTGATTCAAAAATGCAACCTGAGCCATAGAAGCGCCCTCCATCTCCGCACAGTAGCCTCCAAAATCACGAATGAGCTGCTCTTTCTTCTCAGAGCTCTGAATAAACTGGTCTCCACTGACAACTCTTCCGACAAAGCAATGAATATCTGAATTTACAGTCTCACACGCTTCCTTCGCAACCTTAATTAATTCCTCATCCGCCTTAAAAATATATGTGTCCATACGTGGAATCTCACCCTTTTGATATCCAAATCCTGTCGCATCCATATCATGCTGCATTGCCTCACTTGATAGGACAATATCCCCAATGGATAACTCAGAGTATAGACCACCTGCGACTCCTGTATTGATTAACGCCTCCACATGAAACAAATCAATTAAAATCTGTGTGCAGATTGCCATATTCACTTTTCCAATCCCACTGCGAACAACGACCGCTGGATGGTTCCACAAAATGCCCTCGCAAAATGTCATACCCGCAAGCACCGTTATCTTAACGTCTTTCATCTCGCCCTTTAGCATTTCCACTTCTTCTTCCATGGCGCCGATAATACCGTATTTTCTCATTTCTATCTCCTTTTAGACTGCTTTGTGTTCTTTTTAATAAGCTCCACGATAGTAGAGACCGCATCATTTAGCTTACTCTCCATCAGAGCCTTTCGATAGCTTTCTCTCTCATCATAGACATAGGAAAGTGCATCGACAAGAGTCTTACTTGTAAGCTCCTCCTCCTGCAATACATAGCTATATCCAGATTTCTCAAAAGATGCCGCATTCAAAATCTGGTCTCCACGGCTTGCGGCAGCAGAGAGAGGAATTAAAATATTCGGCTTTTTCAAAGCTAAGAGCTCACAGATTGCGTTTGCTCCAGCTCTCGAAATAATAATATCCGCTGCGGCAAATAAATGTGTTAAGTTTTCCTGTACATACTCAAACTGCACATATCCTGGCTTTCCATATAAAGACTTATCGAGATTTCCTCTTCCGCAAAGATGAATCACCTGAAAGCGCTCGAGTAAAGTATCAATACTCTCTCTGACTGCATTATTGATTACGACAGAACCAAGACTTCCCCCGATAATTAAAAGGATTGGCTTATCCGCCTTAAAATTACAGATTTCCAAAGCTTTTTCCTTGGAGCCGTGGAATAACTCCTCGCGAATTGGAGAGCCAGTCAAAACTGCTTTATCTTTTGGAAGATGTTCCATCGTCTCTGGAAAATTACAACAAATCTTTGTGGCTGCGCCAGACTTGATACAAATCTTGTTCGCCAAACCTGGTGTCATATCGGACTCATGCAAGATAGCTGGAATCTTCTTTGTCTTCGCAGCCAGAACGACTGGAACTGTGACAAAGCCGCCCTTAGAAAAGATAATATCTGGTTTTACCTTTCGTATAACCTTTAGGGCGTCAAAATATCCCTTCATAACCTTGAATGGGTCAGTAAAATTCTTAGGGTCAAAATATCTTCGGAGTTTTCCAGAGGAAATGCCATAATATGGAATTCCTATATCTTCAATTAATTTTTTCTCCATTCCATTGATAGAACCAATATAAGAAACCTCGTATCCCTCTTTTTGAAGAGTTGGAATCAAGGCGATATTTGGTGTTACATGGCCAGCTGTGCCGCCACCTGTCAGAATAATTTTCTTCATAAAAGTTCTCTCGCCTCCTAGAGTCAGATTATGTTTATTATTTGTTTGCTTTATAAAGCATCAAAGCATTTGCTAATTGGTCTGGACATGATGTGCCCTTAAAATTGCAGTCAATTCCTTTTAGTTTCTCAATTACGTCATCGATATGCATTCCTTTTACTAAGGATGAGATACCAGCGGTATTTCCTGCGCAACCTCCGATAAATGTGACTTTTTTAATAATATCGTTTTCTATGTCAAAATGAATTTCTCTGGAACATACGCCTTTTGTCTTGTAGACCATTTTTCTTACCTCCATTATGTTTATATATGCTTGACAACAGATGATTATGGGGAGGGGTTAGGAAGTTTCTCCCTGAATGACTGTTGTTTTTACTGATTTTTTTGTTCCTTTTGATTATAACAGCTATTTAGTTTGAATTACAAGGTCTTTTATGAATTTTATTGATATTCTTTTAGGCAGACGCTAAGAGAGAATGAAGACAGACGCTAAGAGAGGAGGCGGGTATCTGCCCCTCAAACACGTTCGTTCCCACGATTTTTCGACATACGCTGATTTTTGCCGCCTCCCGCAAACTCGCGCCTTCGGCACTCAAACAATGCTCCAGCGGCAAAGCTAAGTATATCGAAAAATAGCTCCACTCTCTATCGTTTGCTGGGCAGATACCCGCCTCCTCTCTTGGCTGTGTACTGGCGAAACATAATAGGATATTAAAATTTAAGAAATTAGGATGGGAATTCTCGGTTACTTGTATCCGAATTCACACCTGTGGACACTATGTAAGACTTGGCAAATACAGTTTTTCGTATTTACCAAGCAACGGTGGATGAAGCAGGAAGCTCGGTAACTTGTTGCCGAGTAGTTCACTGTTAAAAATTAGGAGTGTTTTCTATAATTTTCCTCTTTTTTGTTTCAGTAAAACATAGTACAATGTTAAGAGTTTCCTTGTAAATTAGGGCTCTAAGTGAAATATAATGGTATATTGAGAGTGAGATGAGACGGTAAAGTAGATAGCACAAAATTTATTTGACTAACCAATATTTTACAGATGAGAAAAAAAACTTGACATAACAACAAATTTAGTATAGAATAGACGGAGTATCTAAGTGATACATTTTACTAATCAAGTCTTAAAGCTTCCGTGCAACCGGGGAGATAGCGGTGCCCTGTCGCCTGCAATCCGCTACAGCAGGGGTGATGGATATGCCTAGGACTTCTACTTGTGGAGCTGCCCTTTATAAGTGGCGTTGACGTTTGGGTCTTGCGCAACGGGACCTTATGAACCGTGTCAGGTCAGGAATGAAGCAGCACTAAGTAAGTCATCTCGTGTGACGCGAGGGTGCCTGGACTGAGTTAACTGTAGAGGTTACGTCTGTGAGTAGTCGTTCAAAGCAATCCGCACGGATTAATAAATAATAAATAAATTTGTATCAATTTATTAGAATGGAAGTATCCATTCTTTTTTTATAAGTATGAAAATAACCCTCAAACTGAAACAGTTCAACTTCACATCTGTGGACATTTTATATTATATTCTGTCCTAACTTCATTCTTCCTTTTTTAATCCACTTTCCAAATCTTTTTGCATTCTCTTCTTTTCTTTCTGTACTCTTCTAAGTTCTCTAAAAAAATCACTCAGCATAGTAGAACATTCCTCCTGTAAAATTCCCTCTGTAAGTTCCACCTGATGATTAAATTCTTTTACTTGAAGTAGATTTAAGACGGAACCTGCACATCCTGCTTTCGGGTTTCGACTCCCTATCACAACTCTCGGTATTCTCGCTTGAACGATCGCACCTGCGCACATTTGGCATGGCTCTAATGTAATATACATCGTACATCCCTCAAGGCGCCAGTCACCCATTTTTTTACTCGCCTTTGCTATGGCTAAAAGTTCTGCGTGAGCCAATGTCGTTTTATTTTTATTTCTCTTATTATATGCTCTCGCAATAATTTTATCCTCATACACAATAACACAACCAATCGGAACATCTCCAATTGCTGATGCCTTCTTTGCCTGTCTTATAGCTTCTCTCATATACTTTTCATCTACCGTCATCTTATATCCCTCTTATTTCTGATATTCTTTTATATCTCCTAAACATTTCGCCCATCTTCTAAAATATTAGAAAATATTTTAACATCCCTCTCCCTTATATGTCAATTATTTTCATATCTAAGCCATTACAATAAGAACCCAATTTCAAACCGTTTCACCGACACCCAGCCAAAATAGCAAGGGTTATGGAACAAATTTATAAAGATACAGGAAAAAGTTTCGCCAACACCCAGCCAAGAGAGCAAGGAGATATCTGCCCCGAAAACGATAGAGAGTGGAGCGATTTTTCGATATGCTTAGCTTTGCCGCTGGAGCACTGTTTGAGTGCCGTAGGCGCGAGTTTGCGGGAGGCGGCAAAAATCAGCGTATGTCGAAAAATCGTGGGAACGAACGTGTTTGCGGGACAGATATCTCCTTGCTCTCTTAGCGTCTGTCCCCAACTCTCCCCCCTAAAACCCCTCAAAAAAAACAGGGCATACTCACATACACCCTGCTTTTTAAAAAAGTTTTAATAAATTTTAATAAGTTTTAAAACCCTTATTTCTCTATCACTGTCGTAAACTTATCCCATGGAATATCAACTTCTGCGCCATTATTAATAATATCATCCACATGCATCAAAAGCGGATAATCTTCTAAAGATACTACCCCTCTTGCCGCAAGCTTTCTCACTGCCCTAGCTGTTCTCGTAGCAATTACAATCGACTCAAGAGTTACCCCCTTTAGCTCCTCCATGGCCTGCTCAAAGCTTAATCCACGTCCTAAAAGAGTACCAATCTTTCTCGTTCTTCCACCAAATACCGTAACATAAAGGTCTCCAGCTCCATGGATAATATTCTCAGCACCACCGCCGATTAATTCCAATAATTGAATCATCTCTTTCACACCCTGTCCAAATAATGCAGCCTGTGAATTATAATGAACCGCACCAATCTTATTATCTCTCTTCTCAGCAAGACCAACTGAGAGAGAAACTCCAAGTGCATATGCATTTTTCATCGCTACAGCACATTCTACTCCGACAACATCTGTGGATAAACTAATATGATAATAGTCACATGCAAGAAGAGATTTGATATATTTTAATGTCTCCATATCCTTTCCACAGAAAGCTACATGGCTGTCATCATGGTCTGCAAGCTCATAGCTTGTACATGGTCCACCAATCGCATTAAAATTAATATGTTTTCCTTCTGGCTGTCTCTGCTCAAAAATAGTTGGATATGGAACTAATGTACCGTCATCTAAATCAACCATTCCCTTTGTTACTGTAAGCAGTGGAACATCTTCTGGAAGTACTGGAAGAATCTCATCACAGAACCAGTCAAGACCAAAGCTGCTCACACCGCCTAAAATCAAGTCTGCTCCCTTTAAAGCCTCCTCTAATTCTTCAATCTGATAATATTTAATTCCATCGTGAAGTGTTCTCTTCAAAGTAATATGGTAATTGTCTTTTCTAAGACCGTCAATAATATCTCTGTCTAATGGTGAACCTACCAAACGTACCTCATGACCATTTTCAAAAGCTGGAAAAGTAATTGCTGAATTCATCTGTCCTGCACATACAAAAGTTATAACACTCATTTTATTTCCTCCATTCAATTCAATTAATAATTAATAATATGTATTATCTTGGGATAAACTATCTCATCCCCAGTATCCTCCCTCCAAGGGGAATTCTATTTATGCAAACAAATCATAGATTTGATCCACACTCATCTTTAAAATTTCTTCTACTTCTTCCTCTGAACCGCAGTTTCCTGCAATCTTACCGAGCGTCTCAATATGTTCATCACCGGCGGATGCGACTGCGATGACCAGTTTTACTGTCTGACCCTCTCCCCAGTCTACACCATCAGGGTAAGAAAAGATAGCCAAACCTGAGTTCTTTATCTCACCAATGACACTCTCAATTCCATGAGGAAGAGCTAAAAGATTGCCAAGGCAAGTATTAAATACATCTTCTTTTGCGACCATGCCATCTACATACTTTGGTGTGACATAACCACATTCAACAAGGGCATTTCCGATATCTCTGATTACTTCTTCTTTCTTCTTAGATGGAAGATTTAATCTGATATTTTTCTTTAGTAAGACACCACCATGATAATCTTCGGCGTCTGCATTTTTATTCGCATTGACACGAGCATTTACAAACTCCTCTACGATTTTCTCGTACTCTGGTGCGTCTAGGAAATTATCAATAGGGATAATACGAGCTATCCTATGATTATCCGCTATCTCAATCGCCATCTCTTTTGGGCAGACAATATATCTGCTTCCTTCTGGGATTTCAGCCATACCACAGTGAGAGACGGTGACACTGCTTAATCCTACAGCTTCGAGCTTTTTCTGAAGCACGATTGCTCCCATCGCCGAAGAACCCATACCTGCATCACAGGCAAATATAATCTGATTTAAGGTACGAAGGTCTACGGTTCGTCCGTCAGCTGTTTCCTTACGTGCATTCGTAGTAGCTACCTCTTTTGTCTCTTTACTGTCATCTTTTACCTTTACTGTGGCAAGTTCCTTTTCTTTTGCCTTCGCTGCTCTTCTTGCTGCTCTTGCTTCTTCCATAGCAGCTTGCTGTTCCTTCTCTTCTTTTGTCTTAAAATAGTCCGCAATTATAACACCACCTACAATGATGACTGTAAGTATAACAATAATTGTCGTAATCATAGCGTACTTCCTCCTCTCTTCCTATCCTCAACTATCACGCTCATCGAGAAGTCTCTCAACAAGCTCATCATATTCTGGCGCTTTTAGATAATTGCTGATGGAAAGATGCTGCTTATTCGGTTGTGCAGCAATCGCCGTACCAGTCAATTTTTCGTGGGTAATGACAAGGTCTGCCTCTGGAGGAATCTTAGAAATTGCATAATTTACAACATCCATAGGAAGTCCTGCTGCCTTTACTTTCTTTTTCAATGCGGCTGCGCTCATAGCGGAAGAACCCATTCCTGCATCGCATGCCACTACGATAAGATTAATATCGCTAAGGTCTAACTCATCTACTGTGAGAGCACGTGTTGCTGTAGAAGAACTGCTCATATTTGTTCCAACAGAAGAACCAGTTATCTCATCTACGGAAATCGCTGTCTTTGACATCGCTACCTCGCCTTTCTTGCTATACTGCATCTTTACAAAGATAGAATTAAGCAAGAACGATACAATACAGGAGAGAGCGACAGCTAAAAGTACACCGAGCATTCCATCTGGTGGAGACAATGCGATGACGGAGAAAATACTTCCTGGAGAAGGAGTCGCAACTGTTCCGACGTCTAATAATGTGAGTGTTCCCGTTGCTGTGATACCAGCTGCAATCATACCAATCAAAGTGATTGGATTGGACAGTACATATGGGAAATAAACTTCATGAATTCCACCGAAGAAATGAATTAAAATCATTCCAGGAGCGGCATCTTTCATCTCTCCCTTTCCAAAGAACCAGTATGCAAGCAAAAGTCCAAGTCCTGGTCCTGGGTTAGGAACAAGCATAAATAATGCGGAATGTCCTATCGTCTTTACCTGCTCATAACCAATTGGTCCAAAAATTCCATGGTCAAGAGCGTTATTTAAGAATAAAACTTTGGCTGGCTCTACGAAGATGGATGCAAGTGGAAGAGCATTGTGTGCAATAATCCAGTTTACTCCATTTGTAAGGACAGATGTCACTGTATCCATAATCGGTCCAAAAATGAGGTAAGCAAAGCAACAGAGAATTGCACCGATGATTCCAAGTGAAAAGTTATTCACAATCATCTCAAATCCACCAGGAATCTTCCCGTCAATTGCATGGTCGAACTTCTTGATAATCCAACCAGAAAACGGTCCAAGAATCATGGCTGCCATAAACATAGGAGTTCCCTCCACTGCTATAATCGCACCGAGTGTTACGAATGCACCGAGTACACCTCCTCGGTCGCCTCCTACCATCTTTCCACCTGTATGAGCAATCAGCACTGGAAGTAAACTGTTCAAAATCGGTGTAATCAATGTTGCAAGTCTCTCATCTGGCGCCCATCCAGTTTCTAGGAAAAATGCAGTAATCAGGCCAAATCCGATAAATGCGCCGATATTGGGTATAACCATACCAGCTAGAAACGCTCCGAACTTTTGGAGTTTCTGAGATATAGATGTTTTTTGTTCCATAATAACCTCCTCTGTACATTATATAAATTTTCTTTATATAAGATTTTCTATATCGTAACTGCCTGCTTTACAGACAGCTTCTGGAAGCATTCTACATCGCTTAATAAGCCTGTTCTAATTCCGTTCTTGGATGTCAGCTTCCTCTGCTGACTTAAGTCTAAATTGGATATCCTTTTGATGTATTTACTATAACAAATATTCTAGTAAAAGTCAACCATTTTTTGAAAATATTTTTATTTTTATTGTTATTTTTATGTGATTTTTGAAAATATTTTCATTTTCAAGGGTGTAAGGCGGAGATGAGGATGGGAAAATTGACGGATTGGTAATATTTGGATTGACGAATTTGTTGGCATACGATACAATGAACTTATGAATAAGGATAAATTAGTACAGATGCTTCGCATCACAGGAAAATATTATATACAACATATGAGTCAGAAAGATATCGCTGAGCAGGAGGGTGTCTCTGTTCCCACGGTCAGCAGAATGATTAACCGCGCCATGGAATCTGGGTATGTCAATATTTCTATTGATTATTCATTTTTGTCGGAGGATGAGCTTGCGAAGGAAATCAAGAGGAGGTATGGACTGAGAGATGTTGTGATTACGCCAGTTATTATTGAGGACCCGCAGGCGGTTTTATTGGATACTTGCAAGGCGGCATCTGCCTTTCTTCAGAACTATTTGCAGTCTGGGATGATTATCGGGACGGCTTGGGGAAGGACGATGAAATGTCTCGCCTCCTGTATTGGTAAGATGGAATTGGAAGATATTAAAGTGATTCAGATAAATGGTCGCTCTGCAGAGGTGGCGATTGCCAAGGGAGCCGATGCCATGGTGAATGCATTGATTACTGCTACTGGAGGACAGGGGTATACGATTCCGACGCCTGCTGTTGTGGATGATGTTCAGATGGCTGATATGCTTCGGAATGACTCTGGGGTGAAGAAGGTATTGGAGTTGGCAGAGCAATGTAATGTGGCGATTTTTAGTGTTGGTGTTATGAGTAAGGATTCGATTATGAGCAAGTCTGGATTTTTGGATAATGGAATGTATGAGCGGCTATTGGAAAGGGGAGCCGTTGGAGATATTGCTTCTGGATATTTTGATTATAATGGGAATATCATAGACCAAGAACTGTCGAAGAGAAGGATTAGTCTTCCGCTTGAGAAGATACAGCAGATTCCTGAGAAGATTTGTATTGCTTCTGGGAAGGAAAAGTCAAGGGCTCTTCATGGGGCAATTGAAGGGGGATTTGTGGATTATCTTTATGCGGATGAAGAGTTGGGAAGGACGTTGTTGACGGTGGAGAGTAATTGAGGGGATAATGGAAGTTGATGATAAGAGAGTTGGAAGTTGAGGGGATGAAAGTTGACGCTAAGAGAGTCCGTCGATATGTTCTCTAAAAACACGTTCGTTCCCACGGTTT
The DNA here is from genome assembly GCA_030841965.1 of Blautia sp. Taxonomy (GTDB): domain Bacteria; phylum Bacillota; class Clostridia; order Lachnospirales; family Lachnospiraceae; genus JAUUSJ01. The sequence continues at coordinate 26 of JAUUSJ010000047.1, read as the reverse complement.
TTCGACATACGCTGATTTTTGCCGCT
>JAUUSJ010000282.1 GCA_030841965.1 Blautia sp. | reverse complement strand
TCAGTTATCAATTTTCAGTTAGAATCTCATTTATTGAGATTCCGAGAAGTTATATACCAATAAAATTATCTTGCCAACACACAGCTCAGAGAGTAAGCCAATATATGCCCCGAAAACGATAGAGAGTGGAGCGATTTTTCGATATACTTAGCTTTGCCGCTGGAGCACTGTTTGAGTACCGAAGGTACGAGTTTGCGGGAAGCGGCAAAAATCAGCGTATGTCGAAAAATCGTGGGAACGAACGTGTTTACGGGACATATATTGGCTTACTCTCTGAGCGTCTGTCCCCTCATCCAATCGTCTGTCCCCTCATTCAATCGTCTGTCCCCTCATCCAATCGTCTGTCCCTTCATCCAAGTCACATTTATCATATTGACGAAATAAATCCCCCTATAATATAATAAAACAAAGAGCAGTTGCGAATTATATCATTATAATTTGTAACTGTTTTTCTCTTTTCTCCCTTATTCCTCCACCAACATCCAATCCCTAATTTTAAACAAAACCAAATTTATAAACACAATTAACTTTATAACCAACCCAAAAACAAAACAGGAGGTAAATCAAATGAAACATTATACCCTAACTCAATTTGGAATCGACATCCTAATAGACCTATTCGGCGGAACCTTCATCGCCATTGGCCTATATAATTTCGCCCTAAACGCCAATTTTCCTATCGCAGGCTTCTCAGGAATTGCCATCATCCTATACCACCTTATCGGCATCCCAATCGGTATCGGAACAATCATCCTAAACATCCCAGTTGCGATATTATGCTATAAATTCCTAGGAAAAACCTTTTTCTTAAAATCCATAAAAACCGTAATTATCTCTTCCATATTAATAGACTATATCGCCCCATTTTTCCCAACCTACACTGGAAGCCGCCTTTTAGCCGCCATCTGCATGGGAGTCTTTTGTGGAACTGGATACGCAATCATCTTCATGCGTGGCTCCTCAACTGGAGGACAGGATTTTATCACCATGTCATTAAAAAAAATCTACCCTCACTTAAGTATAGGATTTATCACCTTCCTACTCGATATCATCACAATTATTCTGGGAAGTCTCACCGTATTCAAAGATATCGATGGCTTCATATACGGCGTAATCGTAACATACCTAACAGCAGTTGTTATGAACAAAATCATGTACGGCATCGACGAAGGAAAAATGACTCTTATCGTAACAGAACACGGACAAAATGTAGCCAAACAAATCGAGACATATGCTGGAAGAGGCTCAACTATTATCCAGGGACGTGGAAGCTACTCTGGACTTCCAAAGGATATCGTCATCTGCGCCTGCAATAATAAACAAATGTATTCTATCAAAAAAATGGTTCGAGAAATCGACCCAAAAGCATTTACTATTATCGTAGAATCCAATGAGGTTGTGGGGGAAGGCTTCAAAGAAGATATAAATTAAAGAATTTTATCATAATGAGAAAATGTTGGGGTCAAAAGGTCTTTTGACCCTGGTATCATGAGAATATTCTACAAAATAACAAAGAACAAGTCTAAAGCTTAAAAATTTACTTAAACTTTAGACTTTTCCTTAAATTATTCTATACTATAATATATTCCCAATCCTATTTCTCTATCTCATCCCGAATCAAAACCGCTTTATCTGGATAATTTGTAATAATCGCCTCTACTCCCGCCTTCATCAAAGCTCTCATATCCTTTTTTCGATTTACCGTCCAGACACGAACTTTCAATCCACTTTTCCTATATTCTTCCAAAAAATTAGCCATATTCACATGATAAAGTGCTGGATGAAGACCATCTACCCCCGTTTTCTTCGCATACTCCTCCACATTTAAAATAACATCACTGTATAAATACGCCGTCTCTGCATCTGGCACAATCTCCTTTAAGCACTGCACAGAATAATGATTAAAAGACGAATATATAATCCGCTCAGCCATACCCGCTTTCTCGACAAGCTCCACTGTCTTTTTCTCAATATCTGGATACCAAAAAATCCCTGTCTTTAACTCAATATTTACCTTCAACGCACTTGGTTTTACAAGCTCCAAGACCTCCTCGAGGGTAGGAATCTTCGCATTTTTATAGCCCTCAAACTTCTCTCCATACACGGTATACTGTCTAAGCTCGCTTAAAGTATAATCCTTCACAAATCCCTTTCCCTGCGTCACTCGGTCTATCGTCTCATCATGAATGACAACTGGAATTCCATCTGCTGTCAACTGCACATCGAGCTCAATCCCATCTGCTCCCTGTTCTATCGCAAGTTTAAATGCCTCTATTGTATTTTCAGGGGCATATCCACTCGCTCCCCTATGCGCAAATATTTTAGTACTACTCATAATCTATCTCTCTTCCTCTCTTCTGTTCTACTCCAAAATGTCTACTGTATTATATTATATGAATTCCTCTATTATAAACAACTATCCTTCTTTAATAACATGATGTTAGGGACAAAAGTTCTCTCAACCTTGGTATCATAACATAAAATTTTGCAAATAAAAAGCAAAGACCTTATATTACAAACTATGTAGTGAGAGTCCTTACAAAAAAGAATTTAAATTGTTTTGCCAATACACAGCAAAGAGAGTCCGTCTATATGTCCTTGAAAAACGATAGAGAGTGGAGCAGTTTTTCGATATACTTAGCTTTGCCGCTGGAGCACTGTCTGAGCAGCGTAGCTGCGAGTTTGCGGGAGGCGGCAAAAATCAGCGTATGTCGAAAAACTGCGGGAACGAACGTGTTTTTCAAGGACATATAGACGGACTCTCTTTGCGTCTGGTCTGAGACTCTATCACAAGTCCTCAAAAAACAATAGAAAATAGAACTGTTTTT
>JAUUSJ010000046.1 GCA_030841965.1 Blautia sp. | reverse complement strand
TCATAGAAAAGTGGTGCTGGAGAAAAACTCCAGCACCAACTTTGTCTACAGTCTGTGCCTTCCTAGAAACATCTAGGGAGGCTCTTTTCTTTCTTTAGATAGGATTTATGTTTTGAATCAAAGAGGGATAAGGGAAAAACTAGTTTAAGAATAAGCATGAGGAGGTAAAATATGAAATTTTTGAAATCTTTTATTTGGAAAAGAGTAGAAAAATTGTGGTTATCTATAAGAATACCTTATCCTTTAATGTAAATATCTAATAGAGGGAGTTGCGTATAGGAAAATATGATAGAGAAAAGGATGAGAGGTTTTATGGAAAAGATAATGAAAAAACTAATGCTATGTATTCTCACTATATGTCTTATATTAAATGTACCTATAGTGCGGGCAGCGGAACAAAACACAAATATAGATGCAAAGCATTATAATACGATGATTGTAGTAGATGGAAGTGGTTCCTTAAAGAATACAGATGGGAAGAAATATCGGTATGACGCAATTGAGCTCTTTTTGGGTGTCTTGACAAATGAGGGAAACCACGTGGGAGCCATTGTATTTAATGATGAGAAAAAGATGCCTTTGGATACTGGATTAACAGAGATAAAGAGCATGATCGATAAGAAAGTAATATCTGAGGCAATCAGAAAAGCGGATGTAAAAGGTGATACGGATATCGGAAGTGCGATTGAGCAGGCTTTAAAAGATTTACAGGGAAAAGGAGCCGATAAAAATCTCCCTAGTTCTATCGTTTTATTAAGCGATGGCGAGACAGATTTAGGTGACGCCAAATCGACAAAGGCTTCTCTTGAAAAGAAAGATAAGATGGTAAAACAGGCACAAAAGCTTGGAATTCCAATCCACGGCATTTGCTTAAATGCCAATAATTCTGCTAATACACAGGAAGTAAAAAATATGGCAGAAAGCACAGGTGGTATTTATATTGAAATTAAAGATGCCGCTGACTTAGATAAAGCTTTTCTTGAGTTTTATAGTTTAGTATACGGTGAAGAAGTAGATTCTGGAGATTGGGAGCAATTCGGTGATGAGGGATATATTGAGAAGAAATTCCAGGTTCCTACAGAAGGAGTTATGGAAGTAAATATTTTGATTCAGGGAAAAAATAAAGGAATTGTTCTTACAAAGCCAAATGGAGATACTATCTCGGGAAAAGCATTAGATTCTTATGTTTTGTCTACTTCTACTTATGAGGTTGTCAAAATTACAAATCCAGATGCGGGAATTTGGAATATAAAAGTAGACGGCAAGAAGGGAACACAGGTTAAGTTTGACTGGGTTTATAATACCGATTTATCTGCCGATATAGAATGTGAGGCAGACCAGGGAAAAGTTGCACTGAATTCCGAGATTCCAATCAAGGGATATCTTTTAAGCGATGGCGAGAAAGTGGAAAATGAAGCTGTGTATACAGAGTATACAGCTACGCTAAAACTACAAAATGCACAGACTCAGGAAGAAAAAGAATTTCCTATGCAGGCAGATGGGGCTTCCTTTGTATCTAATGTAAAATTAGATGATTATGGTACATATTATGCATCTTTGAGAATTGAATGTGGAAATGTAAATCATACAAGTAAGCAGACAATGTTGAATGTAGGAAATGAAGAACCTATAGCTTCCCAAACATCTGTAACCGAAAAAGTTACTCTTATGCCATTTAGCAAGGGAGAGGTAGAGTTTGACTTAAATCAGTATATGAGTGACCCAGAGGGAGATGCTCTTACTTATGAGTTAAAGGAAAATGACTATGATGCAGATAAGATTAGTTTGAATGGTAATAAGCTCTCAGTACAGGCAGCAGGAGTGAAAAAAGGAAATATCAAAGTTACTGGAACAGACTCTCAGGGAGCAAGCTGTGAGATGAGTTTCCAGATAGAGACGAAAAATATGCTTCCAATTATTATTGGTATTATCGTTGCAATTATTGCTGTCATTATCATTATTATAGTTTTGATTAATAAAGGAAAAAAGAGCGGTGTATTTGGAGGTACCATTACGATTGCAAGCTTTGACGATGTAAATGGACAAAGTTCCAATCCATTTCCTGTATATGGATTTAAATATATGAAAAACTTGAAAGAGTGGAATATTATTGAGTGCGGAATTAATGGAGCGTTTTATGTTACTCCACCGACAGGAGCAGAGAAAAAATCAGGAAAGACATACAGTCAGTTATATTTTGAATCAAAACAAAAATTTGTGACAGAGGATGATAGAGAGTCAACCCGTATTCTTCTTGCCCCAGGAAATGACGTAAAAATATATACATCTCATGATATGGAGCGCGGAATAGAAATTATTGTCTCTGAAGAGAGCATGAATTGGTAATACATAGAGGAGGAGAAAAATTATGTATCAATCATTATTATTGGAAACTGGTGGAGGAATTATTAGTAACGCACAGCAATCACAGCAGGATGAAGCACCAGTTGTTGTAATTGGAGTTGGAGGAACAGGAGCCAAAGCACTGGATAGATTGAAGAAAAAAGTATATAAACAATTAATTCCAGATGATCCTGATAGCGATATTCCAGCTTATGAGCATATTCGTTTTTTGGAGATTGATTCAGATACAGAGTGGGTAGCTGGTACAGGACTTAATTATTATGGAGAATTTGTAAATCTCCAAGATCCTCATATAAAAACAAAATTTACAGATGGAGTTAATTTAAAAAATATGATGGAAAAATCACAATTTCAGTGGTTGGAAGCAGATAAAATTCCAATTCCGGCAGATTTAAATGGTGCAGGAGGAATTAGGCAATTAGGTAGATATTTACTTATTAATGAATCACAGCTAGTTTATCAGAAAATTAAGGAATCAATTAATCTTGCAATTTCTGGGAGAATATCAGGAGATTTGGTTATTCATATTATAGCAGGAATTTCAGGTGGTATGGGAAGCGGATGTTTTATTGATGTTTGTTACATTGTGAGAAAAGTTTTGGCAGATTTGCATATTGGCGGAGCTACAGTTTTTGGTTATTTCTTTTTGCCAGATGTTATTACAACAATTCCAGAAGTTGCAGCAAATACAGTTGGGATTGATGGAAATTATACTAACGGATACGCGGCTCTAATGGAATTAGATTATTTAATGAATTTAAAAGAGAATAAAGGTAAATTTATTCAGGATTATGGAAATTTTAAAGTTGAAACAAATGACGCCCCTGTAGATATGTGTCATTTAGTTTCAGCATTAGATGCCAATGGAAATACCAAAAAGAGAGCCTTTGATTATAGCATGAATGTAGTGGCTGATTATATCATGTCATATTTATCAAAAGCAGTACAAGTGGCAGCTCAACAAGTGATTACTCCAAAGGGAAATCTTGCTAATGTTGAACATAAAATAAACGTGATGAATGCAACTAAAATGGAGCATGGAGCTTATAATCGATATCATATTATGGGAGCGTCAAATGCAGAAATGCCAATGACGCAGATTGCTACTTACCTTGCTACAGAGCTTTACAAAAAAATGTCAGGCAATCTTCTTCGTCTTCCAATTGATCAAGATGTAGTCAAATTTGCGGAGGAGAAAATGGGTCTTACTGTACCAGCATTGAAAAAACGAATTAAAGATAAGGTAAAACCTGTTAGACCTGTGCCAATTATTGAAAAATCAGTTGCAAAGCAATTTAGAACTCCAAATGTTCACCCTGAAGCGATATTAAGACCGATGGATGACTGGCTGTTTGAGCAACAAGGACAGATTGAAAAAAATTATCATGCTTTAAATACGGAATTAAAATCCTTTGAAGAAAATACAAATGCGATGGCATTGATAGGGGAATTATTTAATAAGTTAATTGAGTTATGCTATGACACGACAAAGGGTCCATGCTATGCGGCAGCTATGCTAAATAGAATAGGAAAAGACCTTCAAGATATTTTGCAGGGATTACATTTAGAGGCTGAAAAGCAGACAAAAGAGTGGAAACATCAGGCGGATCATCAGAGTGAAGTAATGGAGAATGCAAAGCAGATATTTGTGAATTCCAAGAAAGATGGACTAATTAAAAAACATGAGACAGAAGCTTATGAAAATTATTTATTCCAGATTAGCGTTTGGTATCAGAGAAGATTGGAAGTCAGTGTCTACGAAAATGTAGATAAATTGATTATAGGATTTAAGTCTAAGGTGAATATCCTCTATCAGACGTATTTTGGAAAATTGAAAAAAGTATTAGAAGAGTTAAATGAAACATTTAATACAAATGCACATTATTTTGATGGTGGACATGCGGATGATCCAGCAGATGATGGATTTACAATGCGTATTATGGAATTTAAAAAAATCAAGCCACATTTGGATGAAGTACTCTCTCAGACAAAACCAGAGGATGCTATGGGAGCACTTGTGAGACTTTTGATTGAAAACGCAGAAATATGGTTATCTGATGATGAGTATCAGATCGGAAGACTTGTAAATAAATTTATCAGTGAACAGTTTACAGAGGAAATGAACAAATCTTTGCAAAATTATCTTACAGAAAAATATCCAGGTTCTAAACCAGGAGAGATTGCTCAAAAATTGCAGACAGATTTGTATATTCCTTTAAGACAGGAATCAGAACCGTTATTCTGGTGTTCTTCTAGTATAAATGTACAAGATGTTGTTTCTATGGTTAGTTTATCTTTTCCAAATGATGCATCTGACATTAAACAGGCAGCACAAGACTTTAAAAAGATAGAGGGAGAATGTGTATTACGACCTTCAAAGATTGGAGACCGTATTTTTATGTTACGTTTCTATAGTGGACTTCCATTATATGGATATCATGGATTGGAATTAATGAAAGAGAAATATGATGGAGCGAAAAAAGAAGGACTTCATTTATATGGACGTGAGGGAGAGAGATGGGCTGACATGCTTATTACTCCAATTCCATATAGCTTAAATGCTAATCTTGTAAAAAATGGAGATAAAGTTGCAAAGGCATTTGAGGTAGCAAAAGAAGCGGGAATTATAAGAATTCAAAAATCAGGAGAACTTGTTGATAAGTGTACATTAAATGTAATAGAAAATGAAGAGATGGTGCAATTTCTAAAAGCAATGGGGTGCTATGGCGACAACAAAGTAGAAGATTTTGATGAATTCAAAGAGATGGCAGCGTATAAGGATTTGAAAGAGCAGTATTTTACAAGTGAAGAACAGGATGTAGCAGCTATTATTGCAGATAAGGATTATGAGATAGATAAACTTATAACCACAATTAAGATGGAGAAAAATCAAGAATATAGTGTTGCGCATCATGGAAAAGAAAAGATTGCTCTAGATAATATTATCCATTCTCCAGTTATGACAAGAGCCTTAATGGACTCTGTGGCACTCTATGAGGGACTTCAGATGGCAAAAGAAAGATTAGGGCTTATGAATAATGAGGCAGAAGGGGATGAAGTATTACTCAATACATTTGTTCATGCATTAGCTACAGGTATTTTAGAAGAAGGAATTGGAAAAATCCTTTTCACCTATGTTGAAAAACGTACAGAAGAAGAGGAGATTTTATATAATAAAAATATGCCATATGCTAAATTTAAATATTTCCAGACTTTCTTAAGTTTCAAAGAAATGGATGAAGATATTAGGGAGCTAATTACAGAGCAGGCAGAGGAGAAGATGGATAATCTTCAAGAGGGAGATGATGAGCAAGCAAGAAAGATCTTAAAGAAGCTTAGCCCATCAGAAATGAAAAAATTAAAGCTTGCATGGAAAAAGGATAAACGTGCAGCTGAGATAGATGAGTTCTACACGAAATTTATTGACTTATTAGAGGATTATGTAGATGCTTTTGAATAAAATTTAAAGAAATAAAAAAGGGGGCTATCGTTGAGAATACATACAAAATATAAATAAAATTTAAATCATTTCATTATATCTTGTAGAAAATTTCTTTGATACGATAGCCCCTTTTTTGAAGGAGAGAAGATAATGCCAGTAAAAAATTTAATAAAACAGTGCACGGAATATATATCGAAAAAGAATAATTTTATTGGTTTTCAGTATGGACCTTATTCTCCTGTTCTCTTTATTGGCTTGGGTGATGCATTTTTAGAAAGCGAGTATATGAATAGTATCAATGATACGATTCGACAGGGCTGGAATAATATTTCGGAACAAAATCTCGTTTTATCTTATCCAGACGAGATTAAATCAATTGACGAATTATTAGATGATATTGATTCCCATATTGTTCAATTAAAATCAACGAGAAATATTTTTCGTATTTATCATGATGTAAAACTTGTTTTTTTCTTGGATAGCAAAGATGAAAAGATAGATTCTTATATTCAATTATTTGAGGAAAAGGAATTGGCGTGGGAGTTGGATGCTCAGATTATTTTGGCGCTTATGGTAGCTGAAAAGACGAGAAAAGAGCGAATGGAGAGCAGAAGAAAAGTAGAGAAATTATGCAGTCTGAGAAAGAAAAAAAGGATTGATTCTCTCATTGTGTTGAGTGATAAGCTTTATAATGGTCGATTTTTATCGGAGGAGGAGAAGGCAGATAATTATAGAATTGTTGCAAATTTAATTTATCTGGCTAATTCTTATGATATTCCTAAAAATATGAAGATAGATGCATCTACAACCATGTCTAAAGTTTTATTTCAGTCGGAGACTGGTTGCACAGCGTCCTATATCGGTCTTAGTAAACCGTCGAAAGCCATCGCACAGTCTACGCTAATAGGAATATTAGATCTCCAGACAAAGATTATAAAAGCGATGGATTTCGATGCTTCCTCCCATGCATTCCGAAAACGAATGAATAGATTTTCTCTGGAAGAAAGTTTTGAATTGGAATTACAAAAGCGCTGTATTAGACCAGACCAAATGAGATATTTCCCGGAATTCCCAGGAAAAGATAATCTGAGAAAAGGAAATATAACAGATTTTTTAGAATTTCATCAGATTATGGAAGAAGGGACAGAAGGAATCTGGTCAAGGTTTGTAAAAGAGAATTTTGTGCAGGTCGCAGAGCGGTACTTTGAATTAAAAAAAGAGGAAATCCGAGAGAGTATTCAAAATGAGATTTTGAAGACATATTCCGATTATGAGTTGCTTGAGTTCAAAAAAGAATCGGAAGAAGAAATTCTGAGAGATTTGTCTGAACTACAGCCTCTTATGACAGGGATTTTGAGAAATGATGCAAAATTAGAACAAAATTTATGGATATTGGCGACCAATAAGGCAAAGCAAGAATTTTATCAGCGGACGGGAAAGCTGGCTCAGGAAGTTCTAAAAGAAATTTGGGAAAAAGCGGAGGCATTTCAAAAGATTAAGGATGAAACGAGACAGAGATTAAATATTGGCTTTATACCGAGTCAGGTAACAGATTATTATGAAAACCGAGTGGGGCATTTATTTGAGTACGATAGGTATAAAAAGCAGTTAGATACTGTATGTGGAAGCGTAGAAGAATACTGTGATAATCTTCGGAAGGTATTTGAAAACTATACAACTGTACATGAAGATATTTATATGTGTTCATTTGAAGATGAAATTGCACTCAGAACAGACGGTGGAGCTCATGCCATTATGGATAGTCTTGCTTTTCAAAATGCGGGATTTATGCAAGATGAATGTAGGTTTAATTTTGGAGGCATTCCAAATGGAGATTCCTATTGCATGGTATTTTCTCAGGCAAAATTCATCCGCAACCTAAAAGATGAGGCAAAAGATGAATGGATTGTTGAGACAAGCAGACAAGAGATTGTAGAGAGAATGCAAGTCTATAATTTTGACTGTAATAAGTTTTTAGGAGGAGAAGAGTAAGATGGAATTTCTAGTAGATAAGACAAATGGAATATTAGGAAGTTCCTATTCTATGAAGGGTGGAAACATCCTTGTGCGGCTTCAATACAAGGCAAAAGCAAAAGGTTTTCTTTTTTGTGTATCCAATTTATTTTCTGATCCTCTTACATTAGATGGGATGAATGAGGATGAGGAATTGAAAGCTGGATTAAGGGGAATATGCTTTGGAGCAGAGGGTCGATGGGAGTATACCGAGAGAGAAGAGGTATATAACTTTTTCTATGTATCAGAGCATATTATGGATAATCGACAGGGCTCTACTCCTATATCGGCGAAACCTGGAAGTAGAATACAGGCTTTTTGGATAAAAGAAGGGACAGAAGAGGTTTATATTGGAGAAGAAAAGAATATAACCTTGACTATTCCAGTAAATATAGATGCTTCACTGGAGAGAATAACACAGGGAAGATTTATAAATAAACAGTATTTATGTAATATTGAATTAAAATGTTCGGCGGGAACAAAATTGGCAGATGACATTGTCTATTATAGCGTGGATGGAGAGGGAACGAGGTATCCAATTCCAGCAGACTTTTTTCGACCGAATAAAAAGATTACATTAGTATTGCCGACAGAAACAACAGGAGTAAATGTAGTAGTATTGCCAAAGTATAAAGATATTTATAAAGTTAGAATACGCTATAGCTAAGAGGGAGGAAAAAATGGGATTTATAGGAAGTATTTTTGGGAGAAATTCCAAAGAAAAACATGACGAACCAAAAAAAACACCGCCAAGGGTAAACCCAAAGCCACCAATAGAGTTAGAAGATGCAGATTGGAATCATATTTTATGTCCATATTGTTTTGAATCATTTTCACATGATCAAGTTCATTTTCGTTCTGTAACAGTAAAAAATGCCCTTTCTGATGAGCAATTAGAAGAGTTATATGGAGACGATGATGATTTGTTGGAAGAAAAAACGGAAGAGAATGAGATTGCTCGTAAGTTTGAAGAGCAAAAAGGAGACCCAGAATTAGAAAAATTTTGGGCTAAGTTTGATATTATGTTAGATCAGAGGGAAGAAAAAGATAATTGGAAGAGTCCAGTTATCCGTCCAACGTGGGACGATCAAATGCTTTATCATCAAAATAAGGCGGACGGTCTTGTCTATACAGATAAATTTTTGGTTAGAACAAAGGATTATTATGCAGGAAATTCAACACAGCGGTTATGCCCACATTGCCATAACCGTTTAGCACCAAATTATGGAAAGAATAAAGTGATTTTTATCTCGCTTGTCGGTATTACAGGCTCGGGAAAAACAGTTTATTTAAATCAATTATTGCAAAGTATTAATAAGACATTGGCAAATGCAGGTATTATTGTAAACTCGAAATTCAATGTGAAGGTAAAAGAGCCGATTATGAAGGGACAAGTTCTTCCAGCAGGTACGCAAGAGGGAACAATGTATGATCCAATTGTCATGAATATTACTGCAAATAGAGCAGGAGAGCAGGAAGATTACACTTTAGTATTTTATGATATAGCGGGAGAAAATTGTATTAGTGATGAAATGCTTTTCAAGTATGGACCATATTTATTACATTCACAGGCTATTATTATGTTAATAGATCCTGAGCAATTTCCAGCCCTTGCGATGGGAAATGTGACGAATGAAGTAGATATGGTGACAGAAGCTCTTGTTGAGTTTTTTGATAATAGTGGAAAAAGCCAAGAAGAACATCCAATTATGGCTGCGACTCTCTCTAAGAGTGACCGTATTAAGGAGAAATTATTAAATGGTATGGTTTCAGGTATTAATGAGAGTAGTGTAATCTTTAAGAATATTGATAGAAAAACAGATAAAAAAGGATTCTATCAACAAAGTTATAATTATATGGCGGGGGCGATGATTCAGTTAATGAAAAAATTAGAGCCAGACGGTTCTATTCAGGATAAATTGAGGAATAATTTTAAAAAGACGGCCTTTTTTGCGGTATCTGCTTTAGGTGTACCACCACAGCCTAGATATAATATTGGTTCAGAGGAGGATCCTTTATATATTGATTTAGATCCGAATTTTGGAGCAGAAGAAGCGATTAAGGATTTAAAGGTAAGAAAAATTATGCCTCCATTATATAAAGGAAAAAAACAGGTATTTTTGGGATATAGTCCAGAAGATAGTAGCGAAGTTATATTAAATTTTGATGAGATTATAAATAATACTTCTATGATAGAGTATTGGATGGAACAATTTCCAGCTCCATGTAGAATTGAGGAACCTCTTACTTGGATTCTCTATGAGCTTGGTGTAATTCAAGGAGTAGATGCTTAGGGAGGATAGGAATGAAAATACAACAAATTAATAGATACCGTGCAAAGTCTGGATGGCAGATTACTGGTGCTTCGAGAGAGGTTACGCAGGTAATGGAGAAAGAATTTACTGCTATGTATACAACAATACCTGCAGTGACTGCAGATATTCCATTTATACTAGATGCAGGATATGGAAAAGAGAAAAACGATTTTTATATTTCTCATATTATAAAGGGTGGAATGGATACATTTGGAAGACCTACACCATTTTTTACTGGATTTATTTTAAATAGGAAGTCATTAAGGGATTATACAGATAAGCCAGAAGAGTTTTTAGGAATAAGTGATGAAAATTTCAATCATGAATATGATGCGGAGCAAGAGAAGAAAAAAGAACTTCCTGAGCTAGAGACCTTTCAGACGGATAATTTGCGCTTAGATGTCACTGCCATACGTCGTAAATATGCAATTACGGATGAAGAGTTTGAACAGTTAATTTATCGAATTTACGAAGTTTTCTTAGATGATTCGGGAAAGACGATGGAATTTGGCTTCGATGGTCCAAAAGAGGAATATGTAAATCTTATTCGCGAGATGGTTTTTTTAGCCTACTCTGTTACACCACCAAGTCTTAGAAATCGTATTACATTTTCGAATTATCAGATTACAGGTATGATGAATCGAATGTTTACTGTGATGGAGGCAGATGGCTGTGGTCAGAACACGAATATTTGGTTTAATTTAAAGACGAGAGAATTTAGTGAATTATCTGGCGATAAAGATGAGATTTATTTGCGAACGAAGCATTTATCTTGTTTGGCATTTTACACGGATGAAGAGCGAAAAGAAGTCTTAGGAAAAATAGATGATAATTTAAAAGAAATTTATAAAAATCCTAGTGTAAAGCCTGGAGAAAGTTTGCAGACAGCATTATTGGCAGCATTTTTAGCTATGCCTGGAGTGGATGAGAAATGTATTAATTCTCTAGATATTTTAGGAAAATATATGGGCAAATTACTCTATATGAAAGCAGATAAAACAGAGCTGATAGAACAAGAATTGGCTGTTTTATTAGAGTGGGCGAAGGAGAATAACTTTGAGATTCCAGATAATTATTTTAAGAGATGCCAAAATTATTACTTCTCTACACAAAATGAAGATTATAAGAAGATATTCTTGAGAATTATTCCAACGAGAAAGGCATCTGCACTTAAAAAATCATTAAAAGATGCGATAAAAGAGTCAAGTAGTAAGAGAGTAGATGATTTTATAGCTAAGCTTATACAGGGATTAGATGAAGATAATTATGATGTTTGGACGAAAGATGTAGTTGCCTTGTTAGAGGAGAGGTATTTGACAACAGAGTCCAGTGAATTAAAAGACTGTTATTATGAATATATAGGACAGATAAACTTATCTCTTTTATCGAAGGAAGAATTGAAAGAGACGATAGAGAAGTCTATTTTACAGGTGAAGGCAAGTAGAGAAAATGATGTAAAAGAGCGTGCAATCGGAGTTTTGAAAAGTCAGGTGAAAAACTTAGATAAAAACGGAATAGAACTCTCAAAAGATAATACGAGAAAGAAATTATTGAAAATATGTTTGCGAAGTGGGTTAGAGTATGAAGAGGCTTTATTTGATGCAGTAAAAAGGTATTATCAAGATATATATTTATCGAAACCTGTGGAGGAGGCTGTTGAATATTATAAAGAGCTTCGTGATAATTGTCCTGATATGGGAATTGAAGTGGAGCAAGAATTACGTCAAGAAACAGGGAAAACAGAGGATGAGATTTTAGACTATTATTATGTGAAATATCAAGTTCCAAAGCAAATACGTGATTATGACAATTTATATACACAATTAATGTTTATTGATGGGTTTCCAGTGATTAACAAATCTTATAAATGTTTACTAGAAAAATATAGCGATAGTTTGGACAGGAGAATGTATAAAAATAAAAATAATAATTCTGAGCTGTCTAAAATGTATCGGAAGTTAAAGAAGGAATTAGAAAAATTAAAAGATATTGGAATTTCAATTAATAAAATGAAAGATTCCATAGAAGAATATTTTTGGAAATATGTGGATATAGAGGGAATGAGTCGAGACGAATTTGTTCAGTATAGTCAAAAAATTCAAGGTGATTATAATAAGAAAAAAGAAGCCATAAAAAGATATTGGAAGGCTATGGATGATTTTGAGTTGAGTATAAATTCTCAATATCCTCTTGATGAGAACATAGTAATTGCGCTTACGACAGATCAATATATTAAAGATTCGGACATAAGAAAAGAGAATATCAGGGAAACTATTGGAAGCAGAAGGTATACAAAGGATACTGAACTTAGTTTGGACGCTCTCTTGATGAGATATTTTGACCAGAAAGGTGGATTTTCTGATAGTGGATTTGGTGAAAAATTTTTAGAGAATTTAACTCCAGTACAGCAAGAGCAAATAGAGGACTCTATTGTGCTAAGAATATGTGATGAAGATGGTGCAATATTTGCTGCTATTAAAAAAGGAATCAAAAGACAGAGAAAGAAAGAGAAAAAGCGTAATAGGAGATCACCGCTAAAGATTATTATTCCAGTGCTGGGGTTAGCATTCATTTTGACTGTGGGTATAGTAGTAGCTGAAGTGTTTATTTTTTCAGGAAGAGATGATTCTAAAAAAGAAGTAAGTAACTCAAAAACTGAAAAAGAATCAGCCCCAACTACTACTGAATACAGGGAAGAGGTAACAGAAACTAATAATGCAAATCCAAAAGAAACACTGGAAGCAGAAGCGTCAAAAGCGTATGAGTACTGGTCATCTTTGAATCCAGATCCACAGGATATTGAGAATGAACAGAAATCAATTAAAGAAGAGCAGAGAATTGAAAATGTAGGATTTTATGTAAAAAAAGGTGAAGATGAGAATAATAAAGAGAAATCACAAATTTATGCTCTGGATTATGATCAAGATAATAAAGAATCTAAATTGGTTGGCGCAAAAAGCCAATATAGTAATGTCCTTGTAGATAATGGTTTATTATATTGTATTGCAAATTCGGACTCTGACTCTGGTTCAACATCTATAATATATTCTTATAAGTATAATGATAATGGCGATGTTGATGGCAAGGTTAAGGCGTTAACGGGAGATGCTGTACTAGAAAAAGAAGGCGGTGAAAAAATTAGTGGTTTTTGTTTGTATAAAGAATATATTGTTGCATTGATAATAAATGAAAATGATGCTAATACTGGATGGATTGAGTGTGTAAATCTTGAAACAAAAGAAGCTTTTCAAGGGGATGAGTTGAGTAAGTATTTTGATGTAGACGAGGCAACTAAAATTGAAGATATTGTAAAGTATAACGACGATTTATATGGAATTATAAAGGAAGAAGAGAGCGCAAAGAAAATTTCATCTTTAAGTGATGTAGTAAAACAATCACATAATGACGATACAGGCAGTCAGAATGGGGAAAGCACAACAGAATCTACAAAGGGTAAAGACTCAAGCAATGAATAATGTCATTAATTCTGAAACAACTAACTAAAAGAATAATACAGTAGAGGTTTGCCCATGTTAGAACTAAAAAAAGAAGAATTTATTTATAATGACCGTGTACCACAAAATATTTATCGTGTTATAGACGATGCAGATGTAGCGAAATACGGAGAAGGTTTTTTAGTTGCTGATTTTTGGAGTGAGGAAAGGTATAGAGTGCAAGCTTTGCATTATTATCCGATGGATAAGAAGGAAAGCTCCAAGTGGATGCAGTGGCAATTAGAAGCAATTTTTGAGGGAATCTTTTTAGGAGGACCATTTATATGGCCCTCTGATTTCCTATATAACGAGGGAAAAGCAGGTGAAAAGGATAGTGTAGTACTTTTTTTCTGCGAAAAACAATATGATTCCCTCGATAGATGGGATATGAAAACCAAAACTCAAAGAGAGAATCTGATTATTTTAAAGAAAATTGCATTGGCATTGAGAGATTTGCACCATGGAAAAATGACGTTAAATGGAATTCATCCAAGTCAAGTTTGGATACAAGATGAAGAGGTGAAAATTCAGGTGGGACCAAACTGCAGTAGAGAGAGAAAACAGAGATTAAAGTATATTTCGGAGGATGCAAGGGGTGTTTACCGAGAAAAAATATATGGAATTCCAGAGTACTGCTGTTGGGAACAGTTACCAAGTCTTTTACACGACAATTTCTTATACGGTGTATGCAATGATATTTATGCAATAGCCACTTTATTTTTTGAAATTCTATTTGGTATTCATCCTCTTGACGGAGAATTATGTGATGGTCAACAGGATGAGGATGGAAAGGCAGAAATTTATAATCGTTATCCTTGCTTTATTTTTAATGAGAAAAGAAAGAAGAACCAAGTGATAGGATTGGATTTTGAGGAGAAAGAGAGATTGATTCAAAGTTGGAATCAGACCGAGATTTCTCTGAGAAATCTATTTCACGAATTATATGAATTTCCAAATATAAATCCAGATAAGATAGTGGAAGAGGCGACGAAAAGAAAATGTTTTCAGCTAGATGCTTGGATTGAGCAAATAGAAAATCATTTATAGCAAGTGAATTTACATATTTGTTAATTAGTGTAAATAATACGATGAAGAAATTTGAAAAATAAGTTTAGGAAAATGATATATGACTAGAAGAGATGTATTAAAAAAAGCGATAGAGCTTGAAGGAATAAAAATATTATTAAGTCCATCCAAAATAAGGCATACAATGCAAAAAATAGATGAAAATCAAAAACTCGATGCTATTCGAGTAGAGCTTTTCTTAAATTCTACTCCACTGGGAGCTTTTTTGCAGCAAAAAGAAAAGATTTCCTGTATGGGAAAAGTGGCATATCGAAATCTTTTATCGAAAGTGGCAAGAGAAACGGGATTAAAGATGAGTATAGTAGAAGCGATAGGAGCTGATATTTTAGCGGCAGCAGGAGCGGATATAGAGGAGACTTTTTTTGAACGAGTGGAAGAAGAACAGCTGCTTCCTATGGTAGATGAAAAGTTGGAGAAAACAGATAGCTATGTTAGAGGGGAGGAAGCATATTATTGTGGGCGATTATTTTTGGAAGAGGATAGAACAAAATTAAAATTTAGTCTATCTAATTCTAAAAATTTGCAGACAGCTTTTCTTTATTTTAAGCGGGCAGCATTGGATGGATGCGAGAGAGCCTATGGAATATTAGGATTATTTTATTATTATGGAATGGGAACATCGCCAGATGAGGAATTGGCATTGGAATATTTAATGATGCCAGGAGGACTTACAGAGCCTTATTATTTTAATGAAAAGAAGAAAGTTTTACAAAAACTAATGGGGAAGAAAGAATTAAAAAAACAGGAAGGGAAAGCAAAGAGGTATTTGTCTATAGCGACTATCTGTTTTATTCTTTTCGTATCTATAATACTGAAATGGTCAGAGGCTCATATGTTTTTCTGGTTTGCTTTGGCGGATTTGAATTTCCTATTTGTAGACTATTTTGTGAGAAAAAAGCGCAAGAGAAATTGGTTTTATGATGAGTTTTTGACTTTTTCCTCCATTTTTATTTGGATTGGATTTTTAGCCAATATCTGTTTATAAGGGGGAAAGAGAAAGATGAAAAAAATAGAATGTAGAAAGTTTACTTTTTGGATATTTTTATTAGTGAATGCATTTTATACTTATCAAGCCTGCGTCGATGAGAAAATAGCATTTTTGGCTTTTTCTACGTTTGCAGCAATTTTAGCTTTCTGTGTAGCCTATTCAGAAACACTTAATCTTACGATAAGGGGAAATGCAGTAGAAAAAGAGATAGATGTTTATGTTTTTAATGCTATTTTTATGTGGATAGGATATCAGTATTTAAGTGAGGAAGAAGTATTGACAGAGAGTTTATCTTTTTTACTGATGACTACGGAATTACTTATGTGGATTTATATAATCGTGGGAGTCGATATCTTATTAATATGGATTAGTAAAAATGCGTTGATAAATATTCATATTAGATTATTTGCCAAGATTTTGAGTGTTCAAATTTTTCTTAATAATGGATTAACAAATTCAAAGCAATGGATTAATGCTATGTTTTTTCTCGCATTTGTATATTATTTTATAGAGCTAAAAAGATTTTTTGTTTTATCTGATTTGACAGGAAAAGATGAAATCGCCTCAAAAGAATTAGCTAATATGGAATTAATGTATTGTATATTAGGGATATTAATAGAATTAATGTCTTTTTTGGACCGAGAAGCATTACAAAATCTTGCATTACATCCGATACAGACGATGAATATTCCTATATGGTTGATTGGTATGCTTGGAGCGGTTGTTGTACTGAGAATTACAGTAGATAAGGATAATTTGTACGAGTACTGTCTGGTGGGAGATATTTTATTATTTATTGTATATTATGCTTGCATTCAAATGCAATATATAGAAGATGAGGCGATGGGATTAGTTGGCTTTGTGATTGCCTGTCTTATTATAGATAGAGTGATTAAAAAAATATATACAGTGGTCTCATGGGAGAGTTTGTGGAAAATTATTTTGTCATTTATTATCTCGATTCCTATTATGTTGATTATCACCCAGAGCTTTGCAAAGTTCAATTATATGGTAATGCTTGTAGTAGCTATCTTGTATATCATATTTGAAGTAGGGGAGAAGAAAAAGGGAAATACAGCATTTTGTTGTAGGATTTTTTGTATTATTTCATTTCCGATTTTAATATTGATAGCTGTGAGGAGTTCTTATATTCAGTATATGTATATATTATTAATGGTATGTACAGCTGTAATTGCTTTCTTTTTTATAAAAGTAAAACAGTTAGGCGTAGATACAGATAGGCGGGAAAATTGTTGGAAAGAAGCGTCATCTAAGAAAAAATTTATCTATGCTATATGCGTGATTATTCCCCTAGTGATGGCATTTAAGATTTCTATTTTAGAGAAAGATTATCTTCATATTGAATACGCAACTCAGAAGGTTGCGAGTACGAAGAAGAGCAATACGATAGGGAGGATTTATGGGTTGGAGGAAATCCGTGATTTGCAAATTGCGTGGGATGACCAAGAACCAAAAAAAATAGAAAAGGAATATTTCAATGTCAAAGTAAAAGGAAAAGTTTTGACTGTTACGGTAAAAGATAAGGAAAATAAAGAGCATATATATAAGCATTATTATCATTTTTATTGACGATTTGTAAAGGCTTTTATGTGAATAGACAAAAGAGTATATATGATATAGGAAGAAAGTGATAGAATAGAATTATTTTAAGCGATAAATAAATTTAATATAAGTAGTATTTTGTTAAGAAAAATAGAAGTTGTAGAACAAAATATGGGGGATAAAAGTTTAAGAAAAAAGTAAAAATGAAAGAGAAGAGGATGAAAAATGAATCAGCAAAAAACAGAATTTAGCATTATTCTTTTAATAGCATCTATTATAGGTTCCATTGTATTTTTTATCATTGGAGAAATATTTCTTGTGCCACTTTTGAATACAATTTCAAGTATTGTATTAGTTGGAATTTATTTTGGAGTATTTGGAATTGTTTTGTTTCTTGTATTGAATATTGCAGGAGCGATAGAAAAAGTGGATGTTGAGGCTAGTATGAAATTAATAGGAATTGGCTGCATTGTCGGTTTGTTTATACTTGGCATGTTGTTTGAATTTTTGTACGAATTGGGAGGAAGTATTCAGGAAATACCAGCAAATAATGTTGTATTTCTATTGGATGATTCTGGCTCTATGGAGGATAGTGATCCTAATTTTGAAAGAATCAACGCAGTAGAGCAGATTGTGGAATCAAAGGGAGAAGATTTTAATTATGCTATATATCGATTTGGCGAAGAAATTAATTGTGTTAGACCAATGGCATCAAAATCAGAGGGTATGCCAGATTTAAGACAACCTCCAATGGGACAAACTCCAGTAAGGGGAGCATTATCTACTTTACAGCAGGATATTGAAAACGGAGTTATCGGTGTAGCGACTAATCTCCAGGCCGTTATGTTGACAGATGGTCACGCAACAGATTTAGGATGGTGGAATCGGCATCTTGGAAGTGCTATTAAATATTATCAAAGACAGGGAATTCCAATTAATACAGTGGGACTTGGGCAGGCAGATCAAAATTTAATGGAAAAAATTTCTTCTGAGACTGGTGGAGTAAGTGTTATGGCTTCTGATGTAAGCCAACTAGTGAATGCAATGAATTCTGCTGTAAGAACAAGTACGATAAAACGTACATTATTGACGAAACGTCCAACGGTTAATTTAAATATTTTGTATGGTATTTTACATATTTTATTTATTGCATTACTCGGTTGTGTTTTTGCTCCTTTAAAGTTAAGTACTGCAGGAGATACAGATAATGAGATAAGTATATTAGCGGTATCTGGAATTTTGAGTTTGGTTGCAGGAATTATTATGGAAATAGGAATGAATATATTTGCAGTAAATGTTGTGAGATTTATTGTGATATTATTAATTGGAATTACGTTTGCATTTGTTATAAGGAGAATTACGATTATACCAGGAGGACTTGGAGGAATGCAGACAGGAGGATATTAAGAAAAATTTAGGGGAGAAAGAAGTCGGAATATATGGAATGGTGAAAAAAGAAGAGGAGGGCGTAGTGTATGAGTTTACAAAGATTTATTGATGCTCAGAAATGGGATTATAAAGTGGCATTAAAAGAGATACAGCAAGGGAAAAAAACTTCTCACTGGATATGGTATATCTTTCCACAAGTAAAAGGTTTAGGTCAAAGTTATAATTCACAGTATTATGGGATAAAAGACTTGGAGGAAGCAAAGGAATATTTAGAAAATGATATTTTAAGAGAACGTTTGCTTGAAATTTCTACTGCGATGCTAGAACAAAAAGATGCATTTGAAGTGATGGGGCGTATCGATGCGATAAAATTGAAATCCTCAATGACATTGTTTTCGGTGGCGAGTGAAGGAAAGTTTGATGTGTTTGATAAAGTATTAGACAAGTTTTTTAATGGCAAGAAGGATAGAAGGACGATAAAAATATTAGAACGTAGAGCAAATATTGGAGCTTAATGTATTATATATTTGTGGGGATTATTATGTTAGGGTCAAAAGAAATTTTGACCCTAGTATTATATTATCGTTAAAATGAAGAGGTGATGGGATGTATCAATCGTTATTATTAGAAACTGGTGGGGAAATTTATACAAATACACAAAAATCACAGCAAAGTGAGGAACCTCATGTTATCATTGGAGTGGGAGGAACAGGAGCAAAGGCTCTGGATAGATTGAAGAAAAAAGTATATAAACAATTAATTCCAGATGACCCAGAAAGCGATGTTCCAACTTATGATCATATTCGATTTTTGGAGATTGATTCAGATACAGAGTGGGTGGCTGGCACTGACCTTATTATGGTAAAGAAAAGATTGTCCTAGATAATATTATCCACTCTCTGGTTATGACAAAAGCTTTAATGGATTCTGTAGCACTCTATGAGGGGCTTCAGATGGCAAAAGAGAGATTGGAACTTATAAATGACGAAGCAGAAGCAAAATGGGATATACTTAATATATTTGTTCAAGCATTGGCTACAGGTGTTTTAAAAGAAGGAATTGGAAAAATTTTTTTTACTTATGTTGAAGAGTGTGTAGAACAAGAGGAAATTTTATATAATAAAAATATGCCATGTGCTAAATTTAAGTATTTCCAGACATTCTTAAGCTTCAAAGAAATGAACGAAGATATTATAGAGCTAATCATAGAACAGGTGGAAGAGAGGATAGATAAGCTTCAAGAGGGAACTGATGAACAGGCAAGGAAGATTTTAAGGAAGCTTAGTCCATCAAAAATGGAAAAACTAAAGCTTGCATGGAAGAAGGATAAACTTGCAGCTGAGATAGATGAGTTCTACACGAGATTTATTGATTTATTAGAGGATTATGTAAATGCTTTTGAGTGATATATAAAAGAGGTAGCTTAAAGATTAAAAAAATGTAAAATACTAGTTTTTAATTGATTTTTCAGCATAAAAATGCAGAAAAATTTAAAAGTAAGAAAGATTTATAATAAAGCTATGAATATGACTTTGATGAACTGTTTAGCATGTATTTTGTGACAAATTAAAACAGATAAGAATTGATGGGAATGGGATGAGGAAAATTCCGCTTAGATGTCCTTACTTCTATAACCATAAAAAAGAAGAAGTCTATAAGTGGATTTCTTTTGCTTACAAATTTATTATACGAGGAGGAAGTAAATGGGATTTTTGAATTTATTTGATAAAGGTTTTAGGTATTCTATAAAAAATAATACGAATGATGAATCAAAATCATCATCAATAATAAAGATAAAGGATGCAGATTGGGAACATATTTTATGTCCATACTGTTTTGAAACATTTTCACATGATCAGGTTCATTTTCGTTCTGTGACAGTAAAAAATGCTCTTTCTGATGAGCAGTTGGAGGAGCTTTATGGGGACGATGATGATTTATTAGAAGAAAAAACAGAAGAGAATGACATCGCTCGTAAATTTGAGGAGCGAAAAGAAGATCCAGAGTTGGAAAGATTTGGGTCTCGATTTGGTATTATATTAAATCAAAGAGAAGAAAAAAATAATTGGAAAAGTCCAGTGATTCGTCCAATGATAGATAATGAAATGCTTTATCATAAAAATACGGCAGATAGTCTTATTTATATTGACAAATTTTTATCTGGAGTAAAGGATTATTATGCTGGAGAGTCAACACAACGTTTGTGTCCGCATTGCCATAATCGTTTGTCGCCAAACTATGGAAGAAATAAAGTGATTTATATTTCTGTTGTTGGTTCTAGAGGAGCGGGGAAAAGTATTTATTTATATCAATTACTAAAGAATAGTAAAAAAACATTGGCAGATGCAGGTATTTATTTAAATTGTATTTATAATATACGAAAAAACTTTGATCTACATGGAAAGCCTTTATTTAATTGGGAGATTAATTATATATGGGAATATGGAAAGGCTACTCCAATTATTGTGGATATTACTGTAGATGGATTAGGAAAGAAAGAAGACTATACTTTAGTATTTTATGATTATGATATAGTAGGAGAAGATTGTATTGATTTTAACTGTCTTTTAACATATGGACCATATTTACTGGAATCTCAGGCTATTATTATGTTGCTTGATTCTGAGCAATTTCAAGCTCTTGCAATGGGAAATGTGATCAATGAAGTAGATATGGTAACAGAAACTCTTGTTGAGTTCTTTGAAAACAGTGGAAAAAGCAAAGAAGAATGTCCCATTATGGCTGCGACTCTCTCTAAAAGTGACCGCATTAGACAGAAAGTATTAAATAGCAATATTCCAGGAGTCAATGAAAATAGTGTAATTTTTAAAAATATTGATAGAAAAAATGATAAAAGAGGATTTTATCAGAGAAGTTATAGAGAAATGAGTGGTGCCATAAATTCCCTGATGAAGAAATTACAACCAACTGGTTACATTCAGATGAAATTGGATAATTATTTTAAAGAAACAGCCTTTTTTGCAATATCATCTTTAGGTGTATCACCACAGCCTAAATATAATATTGGATCGAAAGAGGAACCATTATATATTGATTTAGATCCAAATTCTGGGGCAGAGGAAGCAATTGAAAATTTAAAAAGACCAAATGGACCGAATCCTCCATTATACAGAGGAAAAAGACAGGTATTTTTAGGGTATAATCCAGAAGATGATAGCGAGGTTATATTAAGCTTTGATGAGATTAGAAAGAGTACTTCGATGATAGAATATTGGCTAGAACAGCAACCAATGCCATGTAGAATCGAAGAACCTCTTACTTGGATTCTTTATAAATTTGGTGTGATTGAAGGAATAGATGCCTGAGAATAAATGCATTTTTCTCTTGAAATGCAGAAAAATTAAAAATAAGAGACATTTACAATAGAGTTATAAAGATAAAAAAACAAAAATTTTACAATGAGGTATGAAAAGTGAAAACAAATGTTTATCATTACCTTATACCTGTTTAATAATGAAAGGAACGGTGGATAAGTATGAAGAAAATGTATTCTATGGAGATAGCAAGTACAATTAATGAGTTTTTAGTTAATGATAATTGGAAGTTTTCCTTTGAAGAAGAATATGGAATATTTCGCTTTGGATTAAGTTTAAAAGGAAGAATGAAAAAAGTTGATTATGTTATTGATGTTAAGAATAATAATTATCTTGTCTATGCAATTTCTCCAATAGGAGTGGATTCAGAGGATTCAGATATGATGGCAAAAATGGCTGAATTTATATGTAGAGTTAATTATGGGGTGACGAATGGAAATTTTGAGTTTGATATGAATAGTGGTCAAATTCAATATAAATCTTATATTGACTGTGCTGATATTATTCCAAGTGATACAATGATAAGAAATAGTATTAACTGTCCTGCAATCATGTTCGATCAGTATGGTATCGGAATACTTGCGATAATATTTGGCGATGTAACAGTAAAAGAGGCGTTGGATAAATGTGAAAAGTCAAAAGAAGAAGTATTTCGTACTCTCTTTGGAGAAGATGTGGATACTATGCTTGCTCAACTTATGGCATCTTTAGATAGTGCAGATAGTGGTAAAGAGGAGCCTGTGGATATGGAAGACAACGAAGAAATGTGAAATAGAGATATTTTCTGAAACAAGAGAAAATTGAGATAAGGTTATAAAGAAAAAATATAATGAGGGAAAAAGAAATGTATGATGATTATTGGAGCATATGGGGAAATCCATCTAAACGAGACCCCAATCTTAATAATTTAGACGAATGGGAAATTAAAAAAATGATTGTCAGAGGTGAAGCCGAAATCGAGGATGTGGGAAATGCACATGGAATTTTGAGATTGAGAGATGGACGTTGGACAATGTTAACCGGAGGATGGAAAATATCAAAATGGCCTACAAGGGAGGAAGCATTTGCTCAAAATACTAGAAGACCATCCAGAGAAGGGAGAGATGGGTATATAGAGATGTTATATGACACGCTGCAAATTTTTCGTGATGGATTTTATGAAAAGGACGGGAAAAGAATAGATTTAAAGCTTTCTAAGTCTGAGCAGGAGTTAGCTTATGTATATTTGCCAGATGAGTTAGAGGAAATTTCTAATAAGACAGATTTTAATCCAATCTTTTCAGAAGAAGGATGTAGATATAGTTGTGAGAATATTGATTCATTTGCTCTCGCAAGAAAAAGATATAAGGATTTTGATATAGCTTCCAATGAAAAGAATAGAAAAGAAATACTTGTATTGAATCTTGCGAATCCTGTTCATCCAGGGGGCGGTGTCCGAAGGGGAGCTAGGGCACAAGAAGAAGACCTATGTAGAAAGAGTTCTCTTCTTATTTCTCTTGAGGGTGAGAAGGCAAGGAGATATTATGATTATAATAAATCTCTTCATACATATATGGGTTCTGATGCACTGATTTTTTCTCCAAAAGTAGAGATTATCAAAGATGAGAAGGGAAAATTGCTTGATGAGACGGTGATTGTGACGGTTCTTACTTGTGCAGCTCCAATGCTTAGAAATGGCATGGAGGGAATGAGTCAAGAAGAGTATCAGGCGATGGTATATAAGCGTATTACAGGAATGCTAAAATCTGCTGCATATTTTGGTTATAGGAATTTAATACTGGGAGCCTGGGGATGTGGAGCATTTGGAAATGATGCAAATATTATGTCTGATTTGTTTTATAAAGCGTTAAAGGAGTTAGAATTTAATGGAAGGAAAGAAAGGGATTTATTTCAAACAATAGATTTTGCAGTTCTTGATTTTACTTATAAAAAATATAACTTTCAGCAATTTTATCGAAATTTTTCGTCTAACTGATTTTATATGTTTACAAGAATGGAAAATTCCAATGAGTTTATGAAGCTTTATCTGAGTTTGGATTTGACTATAGAAAATGAAAATAACATCTAAAATTTAGAGATTGAAAAGGGTGTGTGGACTGCAAAAATAGAGTGATTATGAAGTTATTTTGTAATCACTCTATTTTTATTTATAATGTATCAATATAAGATAAACACCACAAGATAAAGGGAGTGCTTTAAATATTGGTTATCGTTAGAGAAAATAGAGGTTTTATAAAAGCGTAACTTTTTTTCCTAGTAGATAAGGGTAAACTTGTGATATGTTAATGTCAGACAAATAATACCTATGACAAGGGAGTGATAGTCAAGGGATGAAAAAAGATAAAATCATAAATCTATGTAGAAAAAATAATTTTTTTTCTTGTGATAGATTGTATATGAAAAGAGTGGTAATGCTTATTTAAGATGATAGTTGTATCGGCGGATACAAGAGGCTATTTGGCATAGGAAGGGGAGGATTTAGAGTGAGTGAGATATTATTTCCTAATATTATAACAAATATTGATGGACATGACCAGTCCACAAATTTAATTAATTTTGATTTTATGGTGAACCGCACGATTTACATAAACGGAGAGATTGATGACTGGATGGCTATGTCGGTTATCTCTCAGCTTCGCTATCTAGACAGTAGGTCAGAGGAAGATATTATAATGTTGATTAATAGTTCGGGCGGAACTGTCACGGCTGGCATGGCAATCTATGATGCGATGAAGTATGGGATTGGCTGTGAGGTGAGGACAGTGGCAACGGGACTTGCGGCTAGTATGGGAGCTTTTCTCTTGGCAGCTGGAACGAGGGGAAAGAGATACGCGACGCAGAGTGCGGAGATTATGATACATCAGCCGCTTGGAGGTGTGCAGGGACAGGCTACAGATATTTCTCTTGTCGCAAAGCATATTGAATCTGTCAAGAGAAAATTGGCGGGGATTCTTGCGAGTGAGTGTAATAAGACGGTGGAGCAGCTTATGGAGGATATGGAGCGTGATAATTGGAAGACAAGCGACGAGGCGAAAGAATATGGATTGATTGATGAGATTGGATTCCCATTTACGGGATTAGATTAGAGGAGGGATAGTATGAGTAGAGTGCCGATTGGTTTGGATGAGATGGTAGGGAGAGTGCAGGAAATTTGTTCAAAATCAAATATATATCGACATTGTAATGTAAAGACGGGACATTATATCGTAAGTTTAGATGCTGGTAACGGGCAGACTACATTGACAGATTATATTAGCGATGCTTTTTATGAAAATAAGATTCGTCATTTTGGAGGGCTTGATTTATTTTTGGAGTATAAGCTCGATGGAACGATGGCTCAGCTTCAACAGGTATTCCAAGATATTAGTGACCATGCGGTGTATATGAATGAATTTGCGGGAGTGATCTCGATGGATATCACAGGTCTCGCCTCGCATATCAATGAGGCGCAGGTGGAAGTATTTTTGAGTGGAATAGGAAAATTACAGAGGAATGCGACGATGATTTTTTATATTCCTTCTTGTATGAATCGGAATATCTTGCAATTAGTGCGTAAGATTTATGGGGTGATGGATGAGATTGAGATGGTTCAGATTTCACCTTATACGATATGGCAAATGGCGGATATTGTGAAGGAAGAGATTGAGGAGATGAGAGTTGAACTGGAAAATACAAAGGAAGTGGATGAGGCTATTTTTCAGTCGATAGAAAAAAATGAGGTTTTGACTGCAAAAGAGGCGGTTCGATTGGCAGGAAAAATGGTGAGAGAGGCTGAGGTTTTACAGTTTATTCCAGTACTTACTGCTGAGGGAATCAAAAAGACATTTGATTTGGCAAAAGAAAGGAAAGAGGTGAGATAGATGAGAAGTGAGCGTTGGTCAGAGGAGAAAGAGATTAAGAAAGTGCTTAGGGAAGATGGAGGAAATGTACAAAGAGTGGGTGAGGTTGCAGGTGGACCTGTCTTATATTACCAGAATAAGAGGCGTTGGTGCTATACGGATGAGGGGCATCTTATTTTCTTGGGAGTGAGTGGGAGTGGAAAGAGCCGAAGAGGAACGATTCCTATGATTCGAAATTTTATCCATGCGGGAGAGAGTTTTATTACAGTTGACCCAAAGGGAGAGATTTTTAATCAGACAGCCTGCTATTTGAGTAAAGAATACAATACGCATGTCATAGATTTTCGACATGTTTTAGAATCGGAGAGATGGAATCCGCTTCGATTGATTACCGAATTATATCACTCGGAAGATTTGCTGAAAAGGCAAGTGGCGATGGAATCCCTGGACGATTTGGCTTATGCACTCTATGAAATTAATGGACAGGCAGACCCTTTTTGGATTCAGTCCGCGCGCTCGGTTTTTATTGGAGCAGTATATGCATTGATGGAATATGGCGATATGAATCAGTTGAATATGGCAAATGTTTATCAGTTGATAGCGAAGGGAGAAGAGAGATTTGGAAGCGCATCCAATACTTATTTAAAAGAATTCGTAAAATCTTTGCCAAGTGATTCGATTCCCGCCATGATGTTGCAAAGTTATGCGACAACAGCGGAGGATACGCGTGGAGGGATTAGAAGTACATTTCTGGAAGGAATTTCGATATTTGCAAGAAGTGAAGGGCTGATTTCTATGCTCGGAGGAGACGACTTGCATATCAATGCGTTGGATGGGGAGAAGCCTGTTGCAATTTATATTATTTTGCCGGATGAATCTGCCATTTATGATGGGCTTTCGGGTGTTCTCGTGGGACAGCTTATGGGACATTATCTTCGTCTGGCGCAGGATAAATTTCATGGAAAGCTTCCGTGTAGATTAAATGTATGTCTTGAGGAACTTGGCAATATCGGAGGGGCGCTTAGTTCTCTTCCTCATCTGATGTCGGCGGGGCGTTCTCGAAATATCCGCTGCCAGCTTGTACTACAGAGTCTTTCTCAGCTTGACACGGTTTATGGACCAAGTAAGGCGAGTACAATTCGGAGCAATGCAGATGTTTTAGTTGCTTTTCGCATGAACCACTGGGAGACGCTTGTTGAGCTCTCTAATAAATGTGGGGAGAGAGAAATATAACTTCTCGGAATCTCAATAAATGAGATTCTAACTGAAAATTGATAACT
>JAUUSJ010000281.1 GCA_030841965.1 Blautia sp. | reverse complement strand
TATACCTGCCTCCTCTCTTGGCTGGGTATTGGAAAAACATTAGATATTAAGAATTTACAAAGGAAGTGTGGAGATAAGATAGTTTATCGAATATTAGAAAAATATTGGATATTCAAAATTTTCTGTATTTCTTTATTTTTCTAAAAAAGCCTAAATTTATAGACTGATAATTGAAATGACAAAACTATCTAAAAGCAAATGTAGGAATATAGCTATGATTACAGTTGAAAAATTAAAATAATAGAAATTTCCTGTAAGAACAAGACCATAGTTACGGTTAAAAAATTAAAATAGTGAAAACCTCCTGTAAGAACATGACCATGATTACAGTTGAAAAGTTAAAATAGTGGAAAATGACCGTAAAAATATGTTTATAATTACAGTTGAAAAATCCAAATAATAAAAAATACCCGTAAAATATCTGCATCATTACGGTTAAAAAGTCTAAATAGTGGAAAATGACCGTAAAAATATGTCTATCATTACGGTTGAAAAATCCAAATAATAAAAAACACCCGCAAAATATCTATACCATTACGGTTAAAAAGTTTAAATAATAGAAAACGCTCGTAAAATATCTGCATCATTACGGTTAAAAAGTCTAAACAATGGAAAACGCTCGCAAAGACATATCTATAATATAATATCTATAGTTATGATGATAGCTTAACACTCCCCCATAATCAAAGCAAGAGATTTTAGGGGTTTCTTTGATAAAATTTTTGTAAATAAAAAACCAGAAAACCAGGAAACTCACATTGAAACTATATAGTCTACGTATTAGTTGCTCTTATAAAAATAAAAAGAATTTCCCATCTTTAAGCCAAATAAAACTTACAAAAGAAAAGGAAATGGAGTAAGGTAGAATCACAAGTCATAGCCTAATACTTTTTATCAGAGCATCGTGGGAGAACTCTATCCCATTAAATCCGAAAGTAAATTTACGCAACCATTTTTCAAATTTTTCAAAAATAGGTTGATTTTTTAGAAATCTCTGTTAAAATAGAATCTGTGGAAACTTAAAAATCTACTATAAGTTCCCATAACAATAAGTGCAACAGAGGGAAGCTCCTAAATTTTTTTTCATTTAGGCGTTACTTTTTATTATAGTTTGCGAATAGTAAAATGTGGAGACATATCGAAGTGGTCATAACGAGCTTGACTCGAAATCAAGTTGTCGGGTAACCGGCACGTGGGTTCGAATCCCACTGTCTCCGTCTACACTTCAGTTCTGGGAGGAGTATAGATCTTTTGGGAGATCTGTACCGGAGGTGTCTCGGTTCAACTTATTTATTTCCCGGAGGAACACGCTCCGGCTGAAGTGTGAAACAAAGAGGGGAGAATTCATTTCTCCAACATCATAATATTCTTTCTAACGCAACCTATACTTCCCAGAATATAGGTTGCATTTTTATATTTCTCATTCTTATATTTTTATTCTTATATTTTTATTTTTATACTTTTATTCTTTATTCTTATCCATTCCTTTTTATATCTCTACACAAAAAAAGCTTAAGACCAAAACTCACTTAAACATAGCCCTAATCTTAAACTTTTTTCAATTCAATAAGTTAATATTCAATATTTCACTCACTCACACCTAAACTATCCACATTCAAATATATCATGAGCTTTTAAAATATATCATATATAACATACATAATATGTATAATATACATATATCTACGCCTATCTAAACTTCCAATCCCAAAAAGAAGTAAGAATCTCAACCTCTTCCTGAGAACCTATAAAAAACAATTCATCTGAATCCTCTTTTATATTGCCATTTTCTGCATTACTACCTTTTATATTGCTATTTTTTGCATTGCCATCTTTTATATGACTATCTTTCATATTATCATCTATTACATGATTGTCTTGTATATTCTTATACTTCTCCGCCGGTTGATACCAAAGAGCCCTCATTCCAATGGACATCGCTCCCTTTACATCTTTTTCCAAGCTATCTCCTACCATTAGACATTCACAGGGTTCACATGCAGCTTTCTGCACGCATCTATAAAATAGTCTTTTATCTGGCTTTTCCACACCTACTTCCTCACTGCTTACAATAAAATCCACATAACATAGTAAATCTAGCCTTTTCAATTTTTCATATTGCATATAAGCTGTCATATCCGTGGCAATTCCAATTTTTAAATTTCTTTCCTTAAGCCTCCGAATCAACTGCAATATTCCCGGCTCTGGATTCATCACATCCAGCAACGTATCCCAGTAGGCATGATAGAGATTTTGTACATGGGGGAATAAACTTTTACCCTGCTTTTCTAACATAATCTGATAGCGAATCAGACGATTATGAAGAGCAACACATCCAAAAGACAATACTCTTCTCTCCTCCTCCTGCGCCTCATATAATAATTTTTCCGTTAACACTCTATCCCACCGAAAATTTTCTCGGCAATAATCATACACTTGCTCAATCGCCTCTTCATGAGCCTTATCATAACTATACAGCGTATTATCCACATCAAATAAAACCGTTTTTATCATAATCGTCCCCTATTCCACCTCTCCCCTCACTAGTCAATAGTCAACATACAATAACCATTCAAAATCAATACCGCATCCATTCCACACCAAAAGGAGTAAATTTTCTGCACGTTTCCTGTAATCCCTTTGTTTCCCCGCCACCAAATAATACTCACCATAAGCGAATTTATCTGTTACCGCAAACATCCTCATCCATAAAAACTGATCACTCCATACCTTTGATAATCTGATAATCTTGCCAACACCCAGCCAAGAGAGCGAGCAGATATCTCCTCCGAAAACGATAGAGAGTGGAGCGGTTTTTCGATATACTTAGCTTTGCCGCTCAATGT
>JAUUSJ010000045.1 GCA_030841965.1 Blautia sp. | reverse complement strand
CAGCGACAAAGCTAAGTATATCGAAAAACCGCTCCACTCTCTATCGTTTTTGGAGAATATATCGACGGTCTCTCTTCGCTGTGTACTGACAAAATACGATTCTTTTTAGATTCTTTTTATTATGAATTTTTTTGTATTATAATAAAAAAGAACGTCAAAAAGCTTCCATCTTGCATCTTGCTTGGAATTGGAATATTTTTTGACGTTCTTTTTCATTTCTTTATCTTCAAATTCTTCTGTAAAAATCTAATAGCTCTATTGATTTCGATTGTTTAAATGGACTATTGCATGGAACGAAATAGTCCGATTACTTTTCCGACAATCGAACATTCTTTGACGATAATTGGGTCCATAAAATCGTTCTCTGGCTGAAGACGGTACTGATTATCCTCTTTGAAGAAACGCTTTACTGTAACAGAATCGTCGATAAGAGCGACGACAATCTCACCGTTCTCTGCTGTATTATCACTTTCTACGAGAATATAGTCCTCATCGTAGATGCCTGCATTAATCATGCTTTCACCCTTTACTTTTAACATAAAAGTCGGTTTATTGCCTAGAAACTCAGGGGAGATAGGAAAATATCCCTCAATATTCTCAACTGCTAAGATAGGTTCTCCAGCTGTCACAGCTCCGACAATTGGAATATTGACAAGTTCTCTCCGGGTGATATTAAACTTATCGTCCACAATCTCGATTGCTCGTGGCTTTGTCGGATCCTTTCTTATGTATCCCTTCTTTTCTAAGGTTGCCAAATGAGCATGGACAGAGGAAGTAGAGCGAAGTTGTACCGCCTCGCAGATTTCTCTGACTGATGGCGGATAACCTTTTGATAGGATTTGTTCCTTAATATATTCCAAAATCTGTGATTGCTTTTTGCTGATTTTCTCATAACCCATAGTAGTCACCATCCTGTTCTTATTTTTGCGAGTTTTACTTGCAATTTTTTCTTACGATTCCAATGTTTTTGAAGATTGCGGAAGCACATTGTGCGAAGCAATCTAATATCAAAGGGGTCAAAAGACTTTTTGAGCCCAACATCATAGTATTATTTTAACATAGAAAATACGATATCACAAGTTTTTTCGAAAATTTGTTCCTTTATTTTTGTAATAGTTCAGCTATGCCTCGAAATTTATGTTTGAATTTGAGTTATTATGACCAAACTAGAGATTATGTTTATTTTGAGTTTTTGTGCGTTTTCTTGGCTCTTGTTTTTCTGGCCATCCATCAAAGTTTGCGTTGACAATGGCTCGAAATATTCTGTCTTTTGCGCCTGGATGGTCTGCATTTAACTGTTTTAGTATATCCTTTGCATATTCTCGCTTCGTATATCCGTCGACAGGACAGGGGCTTTTTACGACAGGAAGATTCTGTTCTCTCACGAACCCGATGACGTCTTTTTCTGCCATATACATGAGGGGGCGAATGACGGTCAAATCCATGCGGTCTAAGTAGGTTACGGGGGAGAAGGTGTGGATTCTTCCCTCAAATATCATGGACATGAGAAGGGTTTCGCTCATGTCATCTTTATGGTGGGCGTAGGCTACTTTATTGCAGCCGAGTTCTTTTATTTTCTCATTTAAAGCTCCTTTTCGCATTTTGGCACAGAGGGAGCAGGGATTTTTTTCTTTTCTATGCTCAAATAGAATAGGGGCGATATCTGTTTTTAGGATGGTATAGGGGACGTTTAATTGTTGGCATAGTTTTTTTATTTCTTCTAGGTTTAAATTTCCAAATCCTAGGTCTACGGTGATAGCGGATAATTGGAAGGAATGAGGGTAAAATCGTCTGAGATGACTAAGGGCATAGAGTAATGTCAGACTGTCTTTTCCTCCGGATATTCCGACAGCGATATGGTCGTTTTCTTGTATCATATTGTAATCGTCGATTGCTTTTCTGGTACAGCTTAATAATTGTTGTAGTTTCATTATGATATCGTTCTCCTTTTCTCTTTGTATTTCTATTTTTTTCTTTTTTATTGTTGGTTTTATAAAAAGGGTGTAGTTTGATGGGTGTCGAACTGCATGTTCGAGTTGGGTTGCGGATAAATAGGATAAAAAATATAACAAAATAGGATGAATTCAGTGTATTAGTATAGCATATTTCTTGTTTTATCGCAACTTATTGAAGTTTGTTATGAGAGGGAGAGGGGGATATGTTCGTACTATGTATTGGCAGCAGGAGGATAGAAAATATTTTTATATTTATTTGAAAAATGAATTGATGTATGATGCTAGTTTATGTTATGATAGAAGGGTAAAAGTCATGCCCCAAGCTATATGGGAGTTTTATTTATTAGACATATTGCATATATATATTAGTGGATGAGTTTATCTATTTTGTGATAATAGATGGAAAATGCATCAATTTGATATAAAAAGGAGAGTGTACTATGAAACAAATCATACGTAAGGGGATGGCAATCTTTCTTTCATTTTGCTTATTGCTTGGTTGTATGAGCATAGCTAGCGAGATGGATATGAGCAGTGTATCTGCTGCCAGTACAACAGTGAATTATAAATATAATGGAAAGGCTTATCAGTATAAGGGAGAGGCAATTACGATTACTTATGATGGAAAGAAGCTTGATATGACGAAGATACCAGCTTTTCAAGTCGGAGATGTCGTTATGGCGGCTTATAAGAAGGTATTTAAGAATACAATCGGAGTGACTTGTTCTTATAATAAGACGACGAAGGTATTGGTTTTAAAATATAATTCAAATACCCTTCGGATGACGGTCGGAAGTAAAAAGGCTACGTTGAATGGTGAGGAAAAGACTTTGAAGGCTGCGCCTATGAATATTACTTATACTTCTTCGGGTGAGAAACGTGTTGTCGTTCCAGTAAAGCAAGTGTGCAAGTTACTGGGAGTGAAGAGAAGTTGGGATGATGAGACGAATACATTGGCGATTTCTTCTAGTTCTTCTTCTAATAAGACGACTAGTACGGCTGCTACAAAGGAGACAATTGCTACGACGGATAGTGAGGATGAAGAATTTAAGGCGGTTTGGATTTCTTATCTTGAGTTGCAAAGTTATACCCAAAACAGTGACCATTCCGAAAAGGCATTTACAGAGTTTATCGACCATATTTATGATAAGACTGTTGAGGATGGTATGAACGCAGTTATTGTTCATGTAAGACCGATGGGAGATGCCCTCTATCCATCGAAGTATTTTCCGTGGTCGAAGTACTTAACTGGAACACAGGGGAAGAATCCTGGGTTTAATCCGTTGAAAATTATGATTGAGGAGGCTCATGAGAGAGGACTCGAATTCCATGCATGGATTAATCCGTATCGTGTGTCTACAACGGATTCTTATGATGAACTTTCGGCAGATAATCCAGCTAAGAAATGGCATAATTCAAGCAAGAGCGAGGAGCAGAGAAATGTATTATCCTATAATGGAGCCCTATACTATAATCCAGCGAAGGAAGATGTACAGAATTTAATTTTAAACGGAGTAAAGGAAATTGTGCAAGATTATGACGTGGACGCCATTCATTTTGACGATTATTTCTATCCAGAGTTTACAAGTGATAATGTACTGACGGATTTCGATGCAAAGGAATATACAGGAAAGAAGACGGTGACGGATATCGCGAACTGGAGAAGAAATAATGTCAGTACGCTGATTAAAAATATTTATTCTGCGATTGACTCGATTGACCAGAATGTTGAGTTTGGCATTAGCCCAGCAGGATATATTGACAATTTGACAAGTGAGTATTCGTATTATGTCGATATTGAGAAATGGCTAAGTCAGGAAGGATATATCGACTATGTAATTCCTCAGATATACTGGGGATTCACTCATAAGACAGCGCCTTTTGATAAGATGGTATCGGAATGGAGTACATTGAATAAGAAAAATATCGTAAAACTTTATATCGGTATTGGAACGTATAGAGTGGGAGAGGAGGATTCAAATCACACGAATCAATCGGAGTGGCTAGATACTTCTCTTATGAAGAAGCAGATTTCTAATGCGAGACAAAATAGCAGAGTGAAGGGATTTGCGTTCTTTAGTTATGCGTACTTTGACCTTGACTCGGATTATGAGTTTGCCAAGACATCTGGTATTCCAAGTTCTAGATTTTCTACTATCGAGAAAGCTGTGGACGAATTAATCCCAATGCTAAAGAGCAACTAGACTTTTACACTTTCTTACACTTTCATCATCATAATATGAATATGAAAGCTGACGAAAAGGAACGTCAAAAGCATTCCAAAATCAAAATTGGAGTTTTTTGACGTTCTTTTTTTGATAAAATTTATTTAATAATTCGTGCTGGATTTTTGCTTACAAAGTTACTTACAAAGAAACTGGCAGCAGTTCCAATTCATTGAAAAGTCTTTTTCCGGCGATAGAATTTTATAATTTCCTTTTCACAACTTAGTTGTTCTCAGCTTTTTTTCCTCGTTCTCGAAGAGTGATGGCAGCAGCTGCTTGTTTTCTACGCTCGTCACCAAGTGCAGCATAATGTTTTTTTGTCGTGTTGACATCGTGGTGTCCTAATACGTCTGCTACAAGATAGATATCACCTGTTTCTTGGTATAGATTGGTTCCGTAAGTGCTTCGCAGTTTATGTGGTGTGATATGTTTGTTTGGTGTGATTTGTGAGGCGTATTTTTTTACAAGGTTTTCTACTGCACGAACTCCAATTCGTTTTCTTTGGAGCGAGTAAAATAGGGCGTTTTCATGCCCAGGCAGAGGTTTGATGGCTGTTCGCTCTAAATTAATATAGTCATATAGGGCTCCTGAAACCTCAGGACCAAAGAAAATATACATTTGATTTCCGCCTTTTCTTGTCACTTTAATGCTATTATTTTTAAAATCTACGTCATTTAAATCCAGTCCAACACATTCTGATACACGAATTCCTGTGCCGAGTAGGAGAGTGACGATGGCAAAATCTCGTATTTTGGTTTTTTCGTAAAAACGAAGTTTCTGTCCAGTTAACTTTTCCCCGCAGTTTTCGATATAGTCAAGTAACCTGACAACTTCATCTACATCAAGTCTTATAATTGCCTTATCGTGTAATTTAGGCATATCAACCATCACAGTAGGGTTTTTTTGAATCATCCCTCGCTTAAAATAGTACGAGTAGAAACTTCTAAGCATCGACATTTTTCTCGAGATGCCACGTTCACTGTTTGTGATATATTTTGTCTCATCGTTTTTATTGGAGTAGAGTTTTAAGTAATCCATATATTCTTCAATATCTAAAACTTCCAATTTATCTAAATCTGAAACTTTAAAATCTCTCATAGTGGAGTATGAGGAGAAGATAGGATTTTGTTCAAGCAAGAATTGAAAGAAAATACGAAGATCATACGCATAAGAAATTCTCGTGCGTATGGAAGTGGTAGGTTCAATGCCTCGAAAGAAATCCTTAATAAAAATTGGAAGCTCGGCTTGGAGTTCTCGAAGCTTTAAAGTGCCGTTTATATTTAATTGTTCATAGTACGTTAGATCACTCATAATATAAAAACATCCTTTCTGATAAAATTAAATAGATCACTGATTTAAATAGATCACTGATACGGAAATGATTTATATCAATCCATATCAGTGATATCAAATCATTTATAATAAAAAAATCTAATCAAAACAAACAGAAATCAAATTATAAATAAAGCAAATTGAATATAAATAAATATTTTTAAATATTAATTCAAAACATTTATTTTATGACTTCCAAAAAGCAGAAAAAAATTTTTTATTTAATGGCAAAAAAACTGGTTAAAAAGTGGCGTATTTCTTATTCTTTGTACAACTATTCGCCAAAGACGCATTTGGCGAATAGTTATAAGGGACTTTTAATAGGCATCTCCTTCCGAAATTTTTAATTTTTCTGGATTTTGATGCCTATTTTTTATGCATATTATTCATCAAGAATTTTTGTTATTTTATTATAATTAACTATTAATTATAAAGTTATAAATTTAAATTTGTAGCGTCCCTGGCGCCCTATTAGATTAGCTTTGCCTATTAGCATTTCCAGTTAGCTTTAGGACTTCCTTTCCTTTGATTGATGCTTCATTACTTGCCAAATTGCTGAGCTTCACGAAGTGCTACTGCCTGTTTAATAAGCTCCACAGCGCCGTCAATGCCAAATTCGCTTGTGTTAATCGCTAAATCATAGCTCTTAATATCGCCCCATTTTTTGTTCGTATAGTAATTATAATAGCTAGACCTTTGTTTATCGGTACGCACAATCTGGTCTTTTACTTTATTCTCTGGAACATTATATAGTTCTTGTACTCGTTTCATGCGGTCTTCCATATTTCCACAGATAAATACTCTTAAGAGATTCTTATAATCAGCTAAAGCGTAATCTGCACAACGTCCGACGATAACACAAGGTCCCTCATCCGCAATCTTCTTGATGCCATCAAATACCGCTAAGAAAACTTTATGGTTAAGTGGAAGTTCAAATGAATTAGAGCTATATCCCATCGCATATGGGTCCATAACGAGGGAATACAAAAAGCTTGTTGTTGGCTTTTCATCGTAATTTTCAAATAATTCTTCGCAAAATCCGCTTTCTTTTGCCGCTTTTTTCAAAATATCTTTGTCGTAGAATGGAATTTGAAATTCCTCCGCTAATTTCTGACCAATGAGCCTTCCTCCACTACCGTACTGTCTACCTATAGTAATAATTGTCTTCATAGAAAACCCCTCCTTTTAGTTTTTGTCTGGAAGAATATCTCAATACTCTTCTCTCCTGCTGCCATAGTTTGTAGTTTGGTTTGCTATAATCATTATACAATATCTTGTGGAAAAAGTACAGAAATAAGAGAAAAAAAGATTTTTTTTGTGTATTTTCGCAAAATTTTCACAAAAAAATCGAAAAATCGACTTGCCAAGAAAGCGCTTAGGAAAGCTTTCAAATTCCTTAGAATTAAAAGAAATCCAAATAAGAAACACCTAGGATAATCTCTACCTAGGTGTCATCTTTATCATACGATACACAAAATATTTTATTATTTAAGCGTGTTTTTTTCTCATTAAAACAACTGCTCCACCAACTAATACACAAAGAACTGCGATAGAACCAAACAAAACTGGCTGGCTCTCATCTGCTGTCTTAGCAGATGCTGTATTAGGATCGGAAGAATAATTATTCTGAATCTTAAGCTCTTTTGTTGTCGTATCATTCGCTGTCACATAGGCAATATTTCCATATGGATAGCTGATAGTCAAAGTGCTTGTATCTGTCTTCAATGTTCCACTGGAATTCGACTCAGCGAAATAATATGTTCCAGCAGCAAGGTCACTAAATGTTACAGAACCTGAACTAGCACTGTTAAGAGTGATAGACTTTGTGCTAACGACCTTTGTGCAAGCAGAATCAGAGTACGCTGTCACATAGTAAGTAGCGCTGTTTACCTTAGTGGAAACACTGTTCTGTAAAATCTCTAATGTTACTTTAACGCCTGTATTGGCAGCATTAGAGGAAGAAGCAGCCACTGGAAGCCCAAGGGCAACGACAAGCACAAACAAGAACGTAAGAATCTTGTTGAATATGCGTTTCATAAGTTTCCTCCTTTTAAAAATATGGTATCATAATATTCTTTCTAGCCCACATTATAACATAGGTTTACTTTGAATTACAATATTATTTTAATTAAATTCACAAAATTGTAAGAAATTCATAAATGCTCTTCTCTTTTCTTCTCTTTATTTACCATCCTTCTCGCCAAAATGTACATCCAACTGATTATATGGAATAGATATATTGCGTTTCTCAAAAATATTTTTAATATTCTCTAGTACATCCCATCGAATTTTCCAATAACTATCTGTAGGCACCCAGAAACGAACACCGATATCGACAGAACTGCTTGCCAGGCTATCGACAAAGATTAAAATTTCATGTTCCGCATCATTTAAAACTTCTGATTCCTTTAAAACAATCTCTCTTATCGTCTCTCTCGCATAGGCAATATCGGTATCGTAAGAAACACTTACGACCAAGTCAATTCTCCTCGTATCTTGCTTCGTCACATTTACCAATGTGGCATTAGAAA
Source organism: Blautia sp. (assembly GCA_030841965.1). Lineage (GTDB taxonomy): Bacteria > Bacillota > Clostridia > Lachnospirales > Lachnospiraceae > JAUUSJ01. The sequence goes on along the minus strand of JAUUSJ010000045.1, from coordinate 19,146 downwards.
TCAAGCCATTTGGAACAACAATCGTCTTATTATCCGCCGAAGAGATTCTCGTATAGAAAATATCAATCTCTTTTACAATACCCTCACAGTTAATAGAAGAAGAATCAAAAACAATATAATCCCCGATATGAAACGGTTTGATTAATAAAATAATTAGACCACCTGTTACATTGGAGAGACCTCCTTGAAGTGCCAATCCAATCGATACACTGGCAGTACCAAATAAAGCAATAATCGATGAATTTGGCACGCCAATAACAGTGACAGCCCATATGATAACAAGAGCTTTTAAACCTATCTTAACAAAAGAAAGCAAGAATGTCTTTACTTCCGACTCAATATTAAAACGGTCTAATACCTTCTTGCAACTTTTTGAGATGATAGCGACAGCCCGAAAACCGACAAATAAAATAATACCAGCCGCCAAAATACTTCCAAAAAAGTGAACAATACTAGTTGCTATCTCATCTCCATATCTCTCGAAAAACCTCACTACTTGCCTTTCGAGATGCAATATAAACTTTTCTATTTCCATCGTTCCTTCCTATATTCCTTCCTGCTCGTACAAAAAACTGCTGCAAAATACTCTTATCGATTTTATATTTTGCAGCAGCCCTTTCTTTTTTTTGCAATTATTTTATTATATAATCAATTATTTTGCAGCCTTTTTTCTGTCATATACAATCCATCCAGCTGCCACTACACATAAGAAAGCAATAATACTATAAAAAGTAATATGACTATCATCTGCCGTCTTCGCACTATCTGTCACAACATTTGTCGCAGTTGTTGAGACAGTATTACGTGTCGTCGAAGCTGTAGTGATAGTATTAATCGTTGACTTTGTTGTCGACTGTGTCGTAGCTGTAGTTGTTGTCGAAGACGAAGAAGAAGCGACCTCATTTGGGTCATACTCATAATCATTTGTCATAATAACGGTAACAGAATCTTCCTCATCGCTATCACTTATCGTTACTGCATTATCTGTCTTAGAGCAAGTCACACTCACTCCGTCCTCTTCTAGATATACCCCATCTGCATCCGTCTGCGCTACATAATAAGTACCGCTTGAGAGACCAGTGAATGTCGTCGTTCCAGAGTGAGAATTCGTAAGTTGAATTGTCCTTGGTCCTTGTACCTTATCTGTAAATTCTGCATCTTTGAAGAGAGCGACATAGTATGTCTTATTCTTTATATCGATATCTTCTCCCTCCTGCTTTGCATTAATCTGAACAACAATATCTTTCGTCTCTGCTGCCAAGCCAATATCTGGAATGGAAATCACACCCACGATAGCAAAAAACATGGCAATAAAACAGGTAATACACCGTTTGTAGTTGAGCTTCATATATATCCTCCTTTGAATCATTTTCTCTTATAAAAATTTTGTACATTATAGTACAGATACTCCACTTTTATTATAATAACACAGATGCTATCCAAATCTCAACCGTCAAATTTAAAAAAATGTATAATTTTTATCATTAATTCTAATTAACGACAAGAAGATTCAAAACAATCAAAGAAAGCCATTGGAAAATGGATATCAAAAGAGCAATCTCTCATGCTCTATGAAATCAAAATCCAATAGCTCTCTTTTTCTTTTTATTTCATAAGTTCAACTTGCAACTTCAGTTTGTTCGTTCAAAAAAACTACTCCCCTGCTGCTTTTTTACTCACTTTTCTCTTTTTTGGTTGTTCTTTTTCTTGTTTTCGTTGTCGCCACTTTTTTCGTCTTAGATGGCTTACATTTGTAGATAGACATTCCAAGAGGAGGAACTGTAACCTTAATGGAATTCTCTCTTCCATCCCACTCTTCTTTTCTGGAACGTTTCGCCCTCTTATTGATATAACCTTTTCCGCCGTATTTTACATCATCACTATTGAAAATCTCTTTATAGCTTCCAACAAAAGGAACTCCAAGTTTATAGTTTTCGCGAATCACTGGTGTGAAATTGCAAACAATAAATAAAGTCTCATCAGGATTTTTCGTTTTACGGACGAAGCTTACGATACTCTCGTCTGCATTGTCACAGCTCATCCACTCAAAGCCCTCTGGCTCCACATCAAGTTCATAGAAAGCTGGCTCCGTCTGATAGAGCTTATTCAAATCTCTGACATAAGACTGCATCTGTTGATGTTTCTCAAAGTTTTCTACCAACTTCCAGTCAAGCTCTCTCTCCTCGCTAAATTCGGAGAATTGAGCAAATTCTTGTCCCATGAAGAGAAGTTTCTTGCCAGGATGAGACTGCATAAAGCCGTATGCCACTCGCAGATTGTCGAATTTACTGTCATAATCTCCAGGCATCTTTCCAATCATGGAGCCTTTCATATGAACAACCTCATCATGAGATAATACCAGAACATAGTGTTCGCTATAAGCATACATCATACTAAAGGTCAATTCTCCGTGATGTCCCTTTCTAAAGAGAGGGTCTGTCTTCATATAGTCAAGGAAGTCATTCATCCAACCCATATTCCATTTATAATCAAATCCAACTCCATCTTTCTCTAAATCGTGAGTCAAATATGGCCAAGCAGTGGATTCCTCTGCAATCATGATGGCGCCTGACTTTTCACTCTTTACGATAGAATTAAGATGTTTTAAAAACTCAAGAGCCTCTAAATTCTCATGTCCGCCGTATTTATTGGCAACCCATTGACCGTCTTCTCTGCCGTAATCGAGATAGAGCATGGAGGCAACTGCGTCCATACGAATTCCATCGATATGGTATTTTCTAAGCCAGAACAAAGCGTTCGAGATTAAGAAATTCTTTACCTCCGGTCTTCCGTAATTATAAATATAAGTACCCCAGTCTGGATGTTCACCCTTTCTTGGGTCTAAATGCTCATAGAGAGCAGTTCCGTCAAAACGGCCAAGCCCTGTCGCATCTTTTGGGAAATGAGCTGGTACCCAATCCATAATAACAGAGATGCCCTTTTGATGCATATAGTCCATAAAATACATAAAATCCTTTGGCTCTCCATATCTGGAAGTCGGTGCATAGTAGCAGCTTACTTGATATCCCCAAGATGGGTCAAATGGGTATTCTGTAATCGGCATAAGCTCAATATGCGTATATCCCATATCTAACACATAATCAGCGAGCATCGGTGCTATCTCTCTATAATTATAAAATTCTCTTCCGTCCTCTGGTTTTCTCCAGCCACCAAGATGAACCTCATAGATTGCCATTGGGCGATGTGCTGTATCTGTTTTTTTGCGCTCCTTCATCCATTCTTGGTCATTCCACTCATAATCGTTAATATCTGTAACGATAGAAGCGGTGTTTGGACGAAGCTCACAGAAGTTTCCGTATGGGTCTGTCTTTAAGAATACATCACCATTTTGGGCGCGAATCTCAAACTTATATAACTCTCCGAGTGAGACACCTGGAATAAATAATTCAAATACTCCAGACTTTGGAATCCTGCTCATCATATGACGTCTTCCATCCCAGTTATTAAAACTACCGACAACACTGACTCTCGTTGCATTTGGTGCCCAAACGGCAAAGCAGATTCCCTCAACACCGCCAAGCGTAATTTTATGAGCTCCGAGCTTTTCGTAGACATTATAATAAATTCCCTCTTGAAATTTTAAAATTTCGTCTTCTTTCATATTTGGTTCAAAAGCATATGGATCTTTATAAGAAAATGTATTGCCGTCTTGGAAAATAGCTTGCACCGTATAAGAAAACTTCCTCTTAAGCTTTGTCTCGAGAGTGAAAAAACCAGGAGCCAATACATTTGTCATCGGAAATACTTTTCCTGTCTTATCGTTAATAATATTGACATTTACCGCATCTGGATAGTATACATTAATATGAAGATATCCATCTACCATCTGTGGTCCGAGTAACCGATGTGGGTTATCGTGCATAAAATTTGTTAGTCCATAAACTTCTTCTTGATTAATCCAAGCACCAATTGTGTTATCCATCTTGTCGTCCTCCCTTTTTTGCCTCATTATCTATAGTTCTAGTATAATATAGCATGGCTTTCCTTCTAATCGTCACCGACAGGCGACAGGGCAGTTGATTCTTTATATTCTGTATAAGGCGAAGAAATAAAAGCCATCCAAAAACCAATATGACAATCAGACGTTATTACTATTAGTATTATAAATTATTGTATCATTTATCGATAGTTTTGACAAGTATTGCTTTTTATTAGATATGTTTTTTGTATGTTTTTCTATCGATTTTGCTAAAAACTTTATTTTCTAAAGAAAGCAAAATATGGCATATATATTCTTTGGCAGCAGAATATATATGCCATAAACTCTATACAAATCTACGCTTATTTATCTCTCATCGCTTAGTGAGTGAATAAAAATTCCACTTCTAAGCTTTGGCTCAAACCAAGTAGATTTTGGCGGCATTAGCTTAGACGCATCTGCGACATCAAATAGTTCTTTGATGGATGTCGGATACATAGAAAAGGCGAGCTGCATATCGGTTGTCGCTCTTTTTTCTAATTCTTTTAACCCTCGAATTCCCCCGACAAAATCAATTCGTTTATCAACTTTTGGATTGCCGATTCCTAAAATTGGTGCCAAAAGTTCATTTTGTAGGATAGATACATCAAGACCGAGCACAGGGTCATTTGATAAAATCTCATCTTTTGCCACTAATTTATACCAAGTAGAGTCAAGATAGAGTCCAAAACTTCCCTTTTCTTCTGGCTCGTAAGGAGTTTCTCCTATTTCTTCTATATCAAATTTCTCCCTTACTTTTTCCAAAAATTCTTCCTTACTATATCCATTTAAATCCTTTACGACACGATTATACGGCATAATCAAGAGCTGGTCATCAGGGAATAAAACAGATAAGAAATAATTAAATTCTTCCTCCCCAGTATAATCTTTGCAGGCTGCTCTTCGATTTAGACCGACTTTTACAGCGGATGCTGCTCTGTGATGTCCGTCTGCGATATAAACTTGGTCTATGCTCTCAAAGCTTTCTTTTATTTTTTGGATTTGCTTCGCGTCGTCTATCACCCAAACATTATGTTCGATTCCATCGTCAGAGATGAAATGATAAAGAGGTGTCTCTGTTTTTTTGGCGTTGACGACCTGGTTAATCGCTTCCATGGAGCGGTAGGCGAGGAAAATAGGTCCTGTCTGGGCATTGCAAGTATCGACATGGCGAATACGGTCTAATTCCTTCTCTTCTCTTGTATTTTCATGCTTTTTAATGACTCCATTTACATAGTCATCAATGGACGCACAGGCCACGATTCCTGTCTGACTTCTTCCATCCATAATAAGCTCATATATATAATAAGAAGGATGTTTTTCTTTGATATAGACTCCATCTTCGATTCGTTTTTCTAATAATTCTCTCGCTTTTTCATAGACTCTATCGTCATATGTACTGACAGAATCGTCAAACTGTGTCTCTGCTCGGTCGATATTTAAAAAAGAAAGTTCCTCCAATTTGGCAATCTCCTTTGCCTCCTGTCGATTGTACACATCATAGGGAAGAGCTGCCACGCGGCTTACCAATTCCTCTCTTGGACGAATGCAAAAAAATGGTTTGATTGTTGCCATGATTTACCTCCTATATCTATGTATCATAAAGAAAAGCCCATGGCAATCAAAATCTTAGCCAAGGGCTTCTCTTTTGCATTCTTACTTAAACGGATTATTTCTTCTCAATATATCCTTGGGCTTTTAAAAGCTCTGCACAAAGAATTGCGCCGCCTGCTGCCCCGCGGACTGTATTATGAGATAATCCAATGAATTTATAATCGTAGATGGAATCTTCTCTGAGACGTCCCATCGATACACCCATTCCATTTTCATAGTCGACATCCAATGTCACCTGTGGACGGTTATCTTCCTCTAGATACTGAATAAACTGCTTTGGAGCACTTGGAAGATTTAATTCTTGAGGAAGTCCCTTAAAGTTTACCCAACGGTCAATAATCTGCTCTTTTGTTGGTTTCTTAGCGAAGTTTACAAATACGGCAGCAGTATGACCATTTAATACTGGTACACGAATACATTGTGTTGTAATTTTTGGGGACTGTGCTTTTACAATCTCTCCGTCCTTAATCTCACCAAAGAGTCTAAGTGGCTCTTGCTCACTCTTTTCTTCCTCTCCGCCGATATAAGGGATAATATTTCCAACCATCTCTGGCCAGTCCTTAAATGTCTTTCCTGCACCAGAAATTGCCTGATATGTGGTAGCAACAACCTCTGTTGGCTCAAATTCCATCAATGCATAGAGTGCTGGTGCATAGCTTTGGATAGAGCAGTTTGGCTTTACTGCCACAAAGCCTTTCTTTGTTCCAAGACGCTTTTTTTGCTCCTCGATAATTGCAAAATGCTGTGGATTAATTTCTGGGACAACCATAGGAACATCCTTTGTCCAGCGATGTGCGCTATTATTCGATACAACTGGTGTCTCTGTCTTTGCGTACGCATCCTCGATTGCTCGAATCTCTTCTTTTGACATATCTACTGCACTGAATACAAAATCAACTGTAGATGCCACCTTTTCTACTTCATTTACATTGAGAACAACGATATTTTTCACTGTCTCTGGCATTGGAGTATCCATCTTCCAACGTCCTCCAACTGCCTCCTCATATGTTTTTCCAGCAGAGCGAGGGCTTGCCGCGATTGTGACAACCTCAAACCAAGGGTGATTTTCTAGTAATGCGATAAAACGCTGGCCCACCATACCAGTTCCGCCTAAGATACCTACTTTTAATTTATCACTCATTTTTTACTACCTCTTTTTCTTCTTATTATTTGATAACACGGACACCTAAAACTCCGTCGACTGCGCGAAGCTCCTCGATAATCTGCTTAGAAGGAACAGAGTCAGCATCCATTAATGTATATGCAAATTTTCCTCGTGATTTATTCGTCAAGTTTGGAATATTGACATTCTCTCTTGCCATGAAGGATGTAAGCTGTCCAAGCATATTTGGGATATTTCTGTGGAGAATTGCGATACGTGCAACGGAGTTTGCAACACCCATATCACAGTCTGGATAGTTTACAGAATGTTTGATATTTCCGTTCTCCAAATAATCTCTCAACTCATCTACTGCCATAACAGCACAGTTATCTTCGGATTCCTCTGTGGATGCTCCAAGATGAGGGATGGCGATGACATTTTTCCCTTTTACAATCTTAGCATCCGGGAAATCAGTTACGTATTTTGCGACCTTTCCGCTCTCCAATGCCTCCAAAATATCATCATCTTTGACAAGGACGTCTCTCGCAAAGTTCATGATTTTTACGCCATCTTTCATCTGTGCGATAGCTTCTTTGTCAATCATTCCCTTTGTGGAATCAAGAGCAGGTACGTGAACACTGATAAAATCACAGTTTTCATAAATCTCTTCCACAGATGTCACATGCTTTACACTTCTAGAGAGATTCCAAGCTGCATCTACGGATAAGTATGGGTCATATCCATAGACATCCATCTTCATACGGATACCGACATTGGCAACTAAGACACCGATAGCTCCAAGACCGATAACACCGAGTTTCTTGCCTTTTAATTCATTTCCAGCGAAAGCTTTTTTGGCTTTTTCTACATCTTTTCCGATTGTCTCGCTGTCTGCATGTTCCTTTACCCACTCAATACCACCGACGATATCACGAGAAGCAAGCAACATGCCAGCGACAACCAGTTCCTTTACACCGTTTGCGTTTGCACCAGGTGTATTAAATACGACAATTCCTTTTTCTGCCATCGCATCAAGAGGGATATTATTCACACCAGCTCCGGCTCTGGCTACTGCCTTTACGGATGGAGAAATTTCCATCTCATGCATCGATGCGCTGCGCACTAAAATGGCATCGGCATCAGCAACATTATCTGTTTTTTCATAATTGTCTGTGAAACGGTCGAGTCCACAGGCAGAAATTGGATTTAAGCAATTATATTTAAACATGATATGAACTCCTTCATTTTTGTTTTATTCTGTATATTTTTTGCCCAAAAGGCTATGATGTAGGGAACAAATTCCTGTTCCATTACCTGTATAGTGATATTTATTTTGCGGTATTTTCTTCCTCGAATTTCTTCATAAACTCTACTAACTTCACAACGCCCTCTCTTGGCATCGCATTATAAATACTTGCTCTCATACCGCCGACAGTTCTATGTCCTTTTAAGTTCTCAAAACCAGCTTCCTTGGCAGCTGCGACGAATTTTGCATCTAAGTCCTTATCACCTGTCACAAATGGAACATTCATCAAAGACCTATCTTCCTTTCTTACCGTTCCGTGGAACATCTTACTCTGGTCTAAGAAATCGTATAAGAGAGCGGCTTTTTCCTCGTTCATCTTCTGCATAACCTCTAAGCCGCCAAGTTTCTTTAACCACTTAAAGACTTTTCCACAAATATAAATGCCGTATGCAGGAGGTGTATTATATAAAGACTTTGCATCTGCATGTGTCTTATACGTAAGCATCGTTGGTGTTCCAGGCAGAACATCCTCTGTGATTAAATCTTCTCTGATAACACAAATAACAACACCGGCAGGTCCGATATTTTTTTGAACTCCAAAATAAATCATGCCAAACTTCTCAACATCAACTGGCTGAGACAAAATGTCGGAGGACATATCTGCGATTAAGAGTTTTCCTTTTGTATTAGGGAGCTCCTTAAATGTTGTTCCATAGATAGTATTGTTATGACAAATATATACATAGTCAGCATCCTCTGAAATATCAAGGTCTGAGCAGTCTGGAATATAGCTAAATGTCTTATCTGCGGAAGATGCAATGATATTTACCTTACCGTATTTCTTGGCTTCCTGACTTGCTTTTTTAGCCCACTGTCCTGTCACAATATAGTCTGCAACTTTATTTTTCATAAAATTCATCGGAATCATAGCAAATTGCTGTGAAGCTCCACCTTGTAAAAATAATACCTTATAATTATCTGGAATATTCATAAGTTCTCTAAGGTCAGCTTCCGCTGTCTGAATAATCTCTTCAAACGCTTTTGATCTATGGCTCATCTCCATAACAGACATTCCAGTTCCATTATAGTCCAACATTTCATTTGCAGCTTCTTTTAATACTTCTTCTGGGAGTACTGCAGGTCCAGCAGAAAAATTATAAACTCTTCCCATTTTATTTCCTCCTTCAATGGTTTTCTTAAATTTAATGTTTCACGCTTTATGAAATAGCAAAGCTATTTTACCCAAAGGGTTTTCATATGAAATATTATAAATGATATACGAATTATTTTGAAGTTTGAGACTTCATTTTCCTTCATAAATAAGGTATCGTTCGATAAAATAACTTCCTTATTTTATTACGTTAACCATCATTTTAGCGAATAATTAGTAGTTCGTCAAGAATAAATTCGATAAAAGACAGTCTGTTTTGTAAACCTTATAGAAAATTCCCAAAAAATATACGAGATATTGAAAAATTTTGTCTATTTCTATCTAATGATTTTCCTTCTTATTAGTGTATGAAAAAATGAAAAATTTGTTCCGATTTTTTTCAAAATGATTTTAAACAGTGAATAAACAATGGAAAAGAAAGCTACCAAGAGATAGAGACTCAGTTTTTGAGCTTTTCTATCTATCGGCAGCTTGTTTGACCAATTATTTTGCTTTCTTTTTCAAATCTTCTCCTGTGAAGCATTCCTCAATCGCTCCACCTGGGTTTACCATCGGCCATACTTTATCATTTTGGTCAATAATACAGTCGATAACAAATGGTTTCTTTAACTCTAATGCATAGCGAAAGGCTTTTTCAAACTCTTCCATTGTGTGAACGGTTGCTCCGTCAGCACCAAGTCCCTGGGCAACTTTTACAAAATCCACACCATCAGTCAAGGTCGTATGGGAGTAGCGCTGTCCGTAGAATAAATCCTGCCACTGACGTACCATACCGAGAACATGGTTATTGATTACAATCTCAATGACTGGGATTTGGTATCTGGCAGCAGTTGCAATCTCATTTAGGTTCATTCTAAAGCAGCCATCTCCAGCAAAATTGATGACCGTTTTTTCTGGAAATGCCATCTTGGCGCCCATGGAAGCACCGAGACCATATCCCATTGTTCCAAGACCGCCGGAAGTTAAAAAGGTTCTTGGATGTTTGAATTTATAATACTGTGCAACCCACATTTGATGTTGTCCTACTTCGGTCGTAATAATCGCCTCTCCGTCTGTCATCTCAGATACTTTTTCGATAACCAAAGGTCCTGAGATTGGCAGGGAAGTATCATGTTTGAGAGGATATTTTTCTTTTAATTCTTGGATTTTTTCCATCCACTCACTATGGTCTTGTTGTTTTAGACGTTTATTCATCATCGTAAGAATAACTTTTGCGTCACCAGCGATTTTGACGTCTACATTTACATTTTTATTAAACTCTGCCTGGTCAATATCGATATGGATAATCTTGGCATTCTTGGCAAAAGTAGCTGTATTTCCTGTGACACGGTCGCTAAATCTCACACCGATGGCGATTAATAAATCGCAGTTTGAAATTCCGATATTGGATGCTTTTGTTCCGTGCATTCCCACCATTCCTGTATATCTTTGATTATCAGCTGGGAATACGCCTTTTCCCATCAAAGTATCTGCGACAGGTGCATCGATTTTCTCGACAAACTTAGCGATTGCATCAGATGCCTCAGCTGAGATACATCCTCCACCTACGAATACATATGGTTTTTTAGCGTTTTCTATCGCATGGATTGCCTCAACAATATCGATTTCGCGTACATACTCGCAAGAAGGAATGATTTTATTCGGCTCCTGTGGGATGTACAGAGTTTTTGCCGCTGTCACATCCTTTGTGATATCGACAAGAACAGGTCCTGGACGACCGCTCTGTGCGATTTCAAAAGCTCTCCGAATGGTAGGAGCTAATGCTTCTACATCTTTTACGATATAGCTATGTTTTGTGACAGGCATTGTAATCCCTGCGATATCTACTTCCTGGAAACTATCCTTTCCAAGAAGGTCTGTTGTTACATTTGCGGTAATCGCCACAAGAGGAATGGAATCCATATGAGCAGTGGCAATTCCTGTTACTAAATTTGTTGCTCCAGGACCAGAGGTGGCAAGACAAACACCTACTTTTCCTGTCGCTCTCGCATATCCGTCTGCCGCATGGGAAGCCCCCTGTTCATGGGAAGTAAGGATATGTGTAATTTCGCCTTGATGCTTATATAATTCGTCATAAATATTTAAAATAGCACCTCCTGGATACCCAAATACCGTATCAACTCCCTGCTCTTTTAAACATTCTACTACAATTTCAGAACCGTTTAACATCTTTGGTTTCATATCTTATGCCTCTTTCTATTATTTTTCTAAGATGGCTCCTCTATTGCCTGATGTTACGAGTGAGGCGTATCTTGCCAGATATCCTGTTGTAACCTTTGGCTCTCTAGGTTGCCAAGCTTCTCTTCTCTTTGCTAATTCTTCTTCCGATACGTCCATATTCAATGTATTCGCATTGATATCAATCTTGATGATATCTCCCTCTTCTACTAAGGCAATCGGACCTCCGACTGCTGCCTCTGGAGATACGTGACCGATAACAGCGCCTCTGGATGCGCCTGAGAAACGTCCGTCTGTGATAAGTGCGACACTAGAACCAAGTCCCATACCCATAATGGCGGAAGTTGGATTTAACATCTCTCTCATACCAGGGCCGCCCTTTGGTCCCTCGTAGCGGATAATGATAACATCACCAGGATTGATTTTCCCACCTTTGATTGCGGCGATGGCATCTTCCTCACAGTCAAATACTCTGGCTGGTCCCTCGTGTTTTAACATCTCAGGGGCTACGGCAGAACGCTTTACAACACCAGAATCTGGAGCCAGGTTACCCTTTAATACAGCAATTCCACCTGTCTCGCTGTATGGATTTTCTATTGGACGGATAACTTCTGGGTTTTTGTTAATACATCCTTTGATATTCTCGCCAACTGTCTTTCCAGTCACTGTCATGATATCTGTATACAGTAAGCCTTTTTTATTTAATTCATTCATAACTGCATATACACCGCCAGCCTCATTTAAGTCTTCCATATAAGTTGGACCTGCTGGTGCTAGATGACAGAGGTTTGGTGTCTTTGCGCTGATTTCGTTTGCGATATCTACGTTTAATTCTACTCCAGCCTCGTGAGCGATTGCTGGAAGATGGAGCATGGAGTTCGTACTACATCCAAGCGCCATATCTACTGTGAGAGCATTCATAAATGCCTTCTCTGTCATGATATCTCTTGGACGAATATTTTTCTCGTATAATTCCATTACTTTCATACCTGCGTGTTTTGCAAGTAAGATTCTGTCTGAGTAGACAGCAGGGATGGTTCCATTTCCTTTTAAGCCCATGCCAAGAACTTCTGTTAAACAGTTCATGGAGTTTGCTGTGTACATACCAGAACAAGAGCCACAGGTTGGACATGTTTTATTTTCAAACTCTTCTAAATCGTCGGCTGTAATCTTTCCAGCTGTGTAGGAGCCTACTGCCTCGAACATACTGGATAGACTTGTCTTTTTGCCATGTACATGTCCCGCCATCATAGGACCGCCACTTACGAATATTGTTGGTACATTGACTCTGGCAGCCGCCATCAAAAGTCCAGGGACATTTTTGTCACAGTTTGGCACCATAACAAGAGCGTCAAATGCGTGAGCCATTGCCATACATTCTGTGGAATCTGCAATTAAGTCTCTTGTCACAAGAGAGTATTTCATGCCGATATGTCCCATGGCAATACCATCACATACGGCGATGGCTGGGAATACAATTGGAGTACCACCTGCCATGGCAACTCCGAGTTTTACTGCCTCTACAATTTTATCAAGGTTCATATGACCTGGTACGATTTCATTATAAGAACTTACGATACCTACTAATGGTTTTCTCTGCTCCTCTGCTGTAATTCCAAGTGCATGAAATAGTGAGCGATGTGGAGCTTGAGAAAGTCCTGTTTTTACAGAATCACTTTTCATTATTTTTACCTCCGTATTTATAAAATTAAGTTGGGGTCAAAAGGTCTTTTGACCCTTTTGATACCAGATTGCTCCGCACAATGTGCTCCCGCAATCTTCATGATATTATCTAAATTCTCTCTGCGATTAAGTCTCCCATTTCCTTTGTTCCAACTAAGGTATTGCCGTCAGACATAATATCCGGTGTGCGGTATCCATCTTCTAATACTTTTTTAACAGCGGCTTCGATGGCGTCTGCTTCTTTTTCTAGGTCAAAAGAATAGCGAAGCATCATGGCAGCAGATAAAATCGTTGCGATTGGATTGGCTTTATTCTGACCTGCGATATCTGGTGCGGAACCATGACTTGGCTCATAGAGACCTGTCTTGCCCTCGTTTAGGCTCGCAGAAGATAACATACCGATAGAGCCTGTTACCATACTTGCCTCATCAGATAAGATATCGCCAAACATATTCTCTGTTAAGATGACATCAAACTGTGTTGGGTCTTTTACAAGTTGCATTGCACAGTTGTCGACTAACATATGCCCGTATGTAACATCAGGATAGTCTTTTGCCACTTCATCTACGACAGCTCTCCAAAGTCTGGAGGAATCAAGGACATTTGCTTTATCGACGCTTGTTACTTTGTGGTTTCTCTTTCTCGCGATATCAAAACCGCGAATTGCAATTCTTCTAATCTCTTCCTCAGTGTATGTCAAAGAATCATATGCTTTTCTCATACCGTTTTCTTCTACTGTTTTTCTCTCACCGAAATAGAGTCCACCAGTTAATTCTCTCATTACGACAAAGTCAAATCCATCTTTGATAATCTCATCTCGAAGAGGACAAGCTGCTTTTAGTTCTTTGTAGAGAATGGCTGGACGAATATTGGCGAAAAGTCCAAGTCCTTTCCGGATTGCAAGAAGTCCTGCTTCTGGTCTTAAATTCGCTGGTAGTTTGTACCAAGGAGAAGTTGTTGTGTCTCCTCCGATAGAGCCCATTAAGATAGAGTCGCTTTTTCTTGCCGCCTCTAATGTCTCATCTGTGAGTGGTTTGCCATATGCATCGATGGAGGCGCCTCCGAGTAGGAGTTGTTCATAGTTAAAAGTATGTCCATAAACTTCGGCTATTTTATCGAGAACTTTCATTGCCTCTGTGACAATCTCAGGACCGATGCCATCGCCTTTAATAACTGCGATATTGAATTCCATTTTTATCTTCCTTTCTAAATTGACGCAAGAGTTTAACTCTTGGTCGATAAACGATATTGCATATATTATAATATTAGATTTTCAATTTGTCTATCTGTATTTTTGGAAAAGTTTAAGATGTTCTTTAAATATGTGTTTTTTGGGGGTGTTGTTTGGGAGGAGACGCTGATAGAGGAAAGAGGGATATATTCTAAAAACACGTTCGTTCCCACGATTTTTCGACATACGCTGATATATGCCGCCTCCCGCAAACTCGCACCGTTGGTGCTCAGACAGTGCTCCGGCGTCAAAGCTAAGTATATCGAAAAATCGCTCCACTCTCTATCGTTTTTAGAATATATCCCTCTTTCCTCTATCAGCTGTGTATTGGCGAAAATGCTTTTGAGATGGATTATAATAAATATTGGGATGGCATGAAATGAAATTATAAAGTAGAGTGGGCATCCTCTTACGTCGAGGCTTAAGTGGCACATTTATTCCAATCAGTGAGAATTAGAGAATAAATGGAATAAATGTGGATTGAGAATTTAACTTTTTTGTTTTGATTATTGTGTTTTGCGGAGCAAAAGGGGATGATTTATTTATAGTTTAATCATACTATAACTTTTATTGGTGACATAAGACTAGAAAGACTAGATTAAAATTAAAAATCTTTTATTTTCTTCGTTAAAACTAAAAGAAACTGAGATTTTCATTTAACTTATATCTTATATCTAGTTTCTTTTAGTTTATGAATGAGTTTGCTTTGTTTCTTTGTTGTTTAAAAGTTAATTTTTAATTTTAGTTTCAAGTTTAGGAACTTAAGAAGTTTTAGGAACCAAATGGAGGCAATATTTTGAGTTGTACTACATCATTTGCTTCTTTCATTAGATTGTATTTATAAAGCACATTATCATATCGTTTAATATGAATGGATGTAATCCCCATCTGCCTCGCTACATGTTGTGGTTCTACGCCGTAGGCGAACATCACTCCTGCCCCAGTATTGCGAAGGTCTTGCATACTACAGTCTGGTACTCCTGCTTGTCTTGTATGTTTTCTCAACATTCGATGTAAATATTGTTTATTTAGTTTTCTTCCCCATTTATTATAAAAAAGAAATTCTTTGTCTTCTCTTCTATCTAAATACTTTTCCAGAATAACAACGATATCTTCTGGAACGTATTTGATGTCTTTTTTATTTGGCATAATAAGGTAGACTCCATTTGGGTCTGCGATGAAATCTTCTTTTTTTAGTTCTATAATCTGTGTAGATTTTAACATCATTCGGAATGCCAGGCTTAAAATGAGATAATCCATTAAATTCTCGCGCGCAGACTGTAAGATTGCGTCAATATTTTCTATTGGCATAAGTTCTGTCGTCTCATAGTCCGCCACATACTGAATTGCGTATTTTTGAAAGAAATTTTCAAATTCTTGCGGTATTGAAAATGCATCTCTATATTCTACGATAAATTCCGAGAATTTATGAAGTTCATTTAATTTCTTTTTCACTGTCGTTGCTTTTAATAAATGTGATTTCGTCTTTTTTATTAAATAATTATAGTATTTATCTGCATCGCTTTGTCTAAATTCAAGAAAATCTTTTTCTAGATAATCCATTGCTTCATTAATATCGCAAAAATAGACATTATGAGAAGCGGCGTTTTTGAAACGTTTTGAAAATTCTGACCAAATTTCTTCTTTTACCTTTTTGCTGGCGTATATACTGGCTTCTCTCATATCTTCCTCCTGATTTTGATTTGTTTTATGTTTTTGTTTTTCTTATTTTTTAGTTTATCATAGTTTGATTGTTTTTTCAAGTATTTTTGATTTGTTTTTTCATACTATAACAAAAATGATTGTATTCACAAAGTATATAGCTTCTTGCATATAATAAAAATAATAAAAAAGATGTATATAAAAAAATGTATATTGCTTCTATTTCCTTTTTCGAGTATAATTTCACTTATCTGATAAAATTTTTGTCTATTCGTCATTTTTGGCATTATTTTATCAATTCTAAAGAAAAGGGGGAACTACTTATGGAATATACTTTTCAATTTTTATGGATATTTATTATTTATTCTTTTTTAGGATGGGTTTTTGAGACAACAATCACTTGTATCCAGAAAAAGAGATTTTCTAACCACGGCATTATTAACGGACCTTTCTGTATTATCTACGGATTTGCTGCCGTCTTGATGACACTTTTTACTCATGACTTGAATGGCTCTTGGCTATTTTTATTTTGTACCATTATTGCCACTGTTGTGGAGTATGTCTCTGGACATCTGATTGAGAAATTTTACCATGCACGCTGGTGGAATTATGACAGATATAAATGGAATCTGGACGGATATGTCTGCCTGCCTGCTTCCCTATTATGGGGCGCTCTCGGATTTATCGCCATGAAATGGGGAAATGGATGGCTCTTACATATCTATAAGCTCTTACCCGATCTCCTTGTGAAAATATTTATTCTCCTATTGATTGGACTTATTATAGTGGATGGATTGGCCTCTTTTATGATTCTCTCTCATAAGAGCAAAAATCCAAAAAAATGGGAATCTACAGACGCATTACTCGATTCTTTCACGAAAAAATTGGCGAAAAAAATCTACCGCTTCGTCGGCAAACGTATTGAACTTGCGTATCAAATTATAGAGTTAAAGCCAGAGACGGAAACTCATCCTGAGATATTCGCCTACGGGTGCAGTTTTTACAAGATTGTGCTATTGTTTTTTATCGGCTCTTTTCTGGGAGATATTACAGAAACCATTTATTGTCGTCTCTATAGCGGCGTATGGATGAGCCGAAGCAGTCTTGTATGGGGTCCGTTTAGTATCGTATGGGGACTTGGAATCGCTGCTTTTACTCTCCTGCTCTACCGTTACCGGAACTTTTCAGAGAGTTTTCTATTTGGAGCGGGTCTTTTTCTCGGTGGTACTTACGAGTATATCTGTAGCGTATTGTCGGAATTTTTCTTCGGAGCTGTATTTTGGGATTATAGCCATATGCCATTTAACCTCGGCGGAAGAATCAACCTCTTATACTGTATTTTTTGGGGAATTGCAGCGGTAGTCTGGTTTAAGGTTTTATATCCCTTCCTATCAAAATGGATTGAAAAAATACCAAAAAAAATCGGCATTTGGGGTACATGGATTATTATTATATTTATGGTAGTAAATATGTTCATGTCCTTTTGCGCTCTCATCCGCTACGACGAGAGATTACGGGCAGAAGAGCCAAAAAATGCTTTTGAGCAGTGGATTGATAAGACATTTGATGATGAAAGAATCGAGCGTACTTATCCTAATATTTTACATGTAGAGTGAACTACCCATCACCTAAAAGACCATGGGTTTTCTGGCTAAATTATTATAAAAAAATTAGGTAGCTTTCCAACTGAGTGATTTATCAGCTAGTTGAATTGCTACCTATTTGTATCAACTATTCTTTTTTCTTTCTTGGCTTTCGCAGCTTTCAATATTTCAGCAAGGTTATCACCATTGAGTACATCTGGATAATCATCTTGAAATTCCAACAACATCCGACAAGTCATTATTGCACTTCCCGTAACCAGATTGCATTTTTATCTTTTTCAGATATGATATATTGCCCACTAGGCCATGTTTTGCCATCCCAGATAATATCGGGATCATCATATCTCACCGCTTTTGCCACTGCACCACAAAAATCATTGTCCACGCACCACTGCATCAATGTATCATCTTCCAAGGTTAGATATCCATGGGCAAATCCTCTTGGAATATACATCTGCTTCCGGTTCTCGAAAGACAGCACTTCACTGTAAGCTCTGCCAAAATTCTTACCAGGTCTCAAATCCACAGCCACATTAAATATCTTCCCTCGTAGACAAGATACCAGCTTTGCCTGTGCATGCTCTCCTTCTTGGAAATGCAATCCTCTCAACGTGTACTTCTTCTTGCTATATCCTTGGTTAATCTGGCGAATTGTAAAGGGAATCGTACTGTCATATGGAATTGACAGATATCCCCGAAAATCTTCAAACGCCTGTGTTTCAATGATAATTGGTTTTGTATTCATTTCTGTTCCTCTCTACTATATTATTTGTTGTAGAAGTTCCGAAGGAGTAAGGAGTGGAATATCAAATTCCTCGAAATCTTTTTTATTTCGGGTAACGATATAATCGCAACGAATAGATTTTGCACAAGTTGTAACGAGACAATCTTCAAAATCTTTTGCCTTTCTCTGAAATGCGATAAGAACATCGTTATTGGTAACGCTACATACTTTTACAATTTCCAATAGTTTTCCGATTGCTTTATTTGTTAAAGAATTGGGGGAAAGTCAATTTATTCACTCGCCCGAGACGGTTTGGAAAGACGTTGAATATGAGTATGATGAAAGAATTTTTCGAAATTGGGATGGATAAGGTGCTATTTGACGGTTTGGCAATCTTGAAGGAGAGGGAGCTATGTGAAGAATATATGGGAAAATTCCTCCTCCTTTGCTATGTTGATAAAAATATAGCATCAGGAGGAGCGTTATTCCAGACACCTTTTAAATCACTAAAAAAAACCCTTAGGTTGCTTTCCATATGGCTGATAAATCAGCCAGTTAAATTGCTACTTAAATGTGTCAAAATACTGTAACAGGATATATGCAATGCCATTGCCAATTCCTTCTTCTTTCATTTTCTTGTATATATCCGCTGTATTCAGAGAATACTTTGTTCCAGCTATCTAAATTATCTCGTCTGCATCTCTTGTGCCCTCTTTAATCCCATAGCAATCTTGTTTTCATTTATTCGAATATTCCTCTCCATTCTCTTATTCATATCCTCTGTATGTTCTGTTAAACATCTAGTATCAAATTTGCAATCTGTCTTTATTGAGGTAATTACCGACTTTTTAATTCTCATGTTTTTCATAAAATATAATCTCCCTTCATACTAAATAATATTAGGCGTTTGCGAAACGCCAGAACCCGCATAAATACGGGATTCTTTTTGTCA
>JAUUSJ010000044.1 GCA_030841965.1 Blautia sp. | reverse complement strand
ATGTTGCTGTGTTTTTAGGTGAGTATTGGTGAGACAGATGGAGCTTTATGTTGCTGTGTTTTTAGGTGAGTATTGGTGAGACAGATGGAGCTTTATGTTGCTATGTTTTTGGGTGAGTATTGGAGAAGTAGATGGAATTTTGTGTTGTTGTTTTTGGTTGTAGGTGGAGCAATAGGGTGAAGTATTCGGACGTAAGTGGCTGAGAGATTTAGATTCGACTCTTAAAATTTATTTGGCAGTTTATTTGGAAAATTGGGGAAAAGATTTATTGAAGTTTTATTGGTTTCTTGACAGGAAGAATGAAAATGGATACAATATTTTATGTGATTTATATTTAGGAGGAGAGCAGTTGTGATTTTGGTCATGGGGGTTCAAGCGGTGAAAATGAGTGAGAATTAAGAATGGGTGAAAATGAGTAGAATTTAGGAAAGAGAGATAGGAACTTATGCGTCAAATAAAGAATATACAGACAAAGGAACAGATTGCAAGTTTGATTCGGGAGGAGATTTTAAGTGGTAGAATTTTGCCCGGGGAGGAGCTTGTTCAGGAAAAATTGGCACAGATGCTCGGCGTTTCTAGGATGCCAATTCGAGAGGCATTGCAGACTTTAGAGGTGGAGGGATTTTTAGAGAGATTACCGAATCGACATATGAGAGTAATCGAACAAAAGGAAGAGCAGATTCGAGAGGTTTTTTCTTTTGTGGCAAAGATGGAGCATCATATTATTTGTCGTATTATAAAGAAGAGGGAGATAGAGAAAAAAAATGAAATTCAAGTTAAATTAGAGCAAGCAAAACAAAGGTTAGAGCAAGGATATATTTCTAGTGAGGAGGAACTTGAGTTACATATATTGTTTGGAGAGATATTTGGAAATGCGTATCTTCAGCA
Source organism: Blautia sp. (assembly GCA_030841965.1). Classification (GTDB taxonomy): domain Bacteria; phylum Bacillota; class Clostridia; order Lachnospirales; family Lachnospiraceae; genus JAUUSJ01. The sequence goes on along the minus strand of JAUUSJ010000044.1, from coordinate 26,498 downwards.
ATTGTATACGAAGATACTTCAAAGTTATGTATGGTTTGCAATTAAGATTTGTGAAAAGGATAGAATGAAGTATTTACAAAAAATATTGGAATCTATATTAGCAAGTGAAAATGGAGAGATTTTACAAAATTTATCTGAGTATTATGATATATTAGCGATGAGTTTAATAGAACATTGGAGGAAAAATATAAATGAGGAATCTGGGGAAAATTAAGCTTTTACCAGCGAGAGAACAAGTGGCATCGGTTCTTCGCAAGGCGATTTTATCAAGAGAATTAAAAGAGGGAGAGGAGCTTACTTTGGAGGGAACGGCACAGATGATAGGTGTCTCTAGTACTCCAGTTCGCGAGGCATTTCAAATCTTGGCGAGAGATGGACTGATTAAGCTTCGTCCCAATAAGGGAGCTATAGTGCTTGGAGTCAATGAAAAGACCATTCGAGACCATTATGAGACGAGGGCATTATTGGAGGCTGAGACAGCAGCTAGGGCGAGTGAGAAGGAGAGAGATATCTCATCCATTATTGCGGCTTATGAGCTGTCGGAGAAGGCTATGAAAGAGAATGATACGGCGACCTATAGTGATTGCAATCAGGCATTCCATATGGGAATCTGGGAGATTGCGGGCAATAAAAAAATGCAAGATATTTTGTCGTCTCTCTGGAATGGATTTTCTATGGGACATCGAATTACAGAAGAAGAGTATGCTAAAATTTCTATTGCAGAGCATAGGCAGATTTTGGATGCACTCATTGCTCATGATAGAGAACTGGCTAGGAGTAGGATGTATCGGCATATTATAAGGAGTATGGAGAATATTCTTACTAGGTATGAGGGAATAGAAGAGTAAATTCTCGCAAATATTATTGTTACAATGAAATGCGGTATGTTTATATTATAATATTTATGGGTTGATGGCGCCATCGATACTTTACTGTTGATTGGAAAGGGATAGTGTGAGATTTTTGTTAGTTGGATGATTTAGGGGGAATGGGGATAGACGCTAAGAGAGTTCGTTGATATGTCCTCGAAAAACACGTTCGTTCCCACGGTTTTTCGACATACGCTGATATATGCCGCTTCCCGCAAACTCGCGCCTTTGGCGCTCAGACAGTGCTTCAGCGGCAAAGCTAAGTATATCGAAAAACCGCTCCACTCTCTATCGTTTTTCGAGGACATATCAACGAACTCTCTTGGCTGTGTATTGGCAAAACTCTATAAAGTTGTCTTTTTAAAGTTCTCTTTTATAAAGACAACTATTACACAGTTTCAATATCAGTCCTTTGTTTTTTTACTTACAAAAATTTTATGCTATCTTGGAAAATCTGCGCTATGCCGTTTAGTCAATTTGCGCCATATCATGATACATGATACCAGGGTCAAAAGGACTTTTGCCTCTAATATTATATCATTTGGTTAAGAATAAGAAAAATAAAGCTTGTAGATTGATGGTTGAAAAAGAAATCTAATCTAAAACAACTATATAAAATATCTATAATTATGGATTACAGTTAAAAAGTTTAAATCTCCTAATCCGCCCACAAAAATATACGTATAGTTACAGTTGGAAATTTAAAATAGTTGAAGTTACCCGTAAAAATATACGTATAATTACAGTTGAAAATCAAAAATATCCAAAAATACCCGCAAAACCATATATGTAGTTACGGCTGAAAATTCAAATTATTCAAAAATACCTGCAAAACGATATGCATAGTTGCGGTTGAAAATCAAAAATATCCAAAAATACCTGCAAAATCATATATGTAGTTACAGTCGAAAATTTGAAATATCCAAAAATACCTACAAAACTATACACATAGTTACGGTTGAAAATCAAAAATATCCTAAAATGCCTGCAAAATCATATATGTAGTTACGGTTGAAAATTCAAATTATTCAAAAATACCTACAAAATTATACAGATAGTCATAGTTGGAAAGTCAAAATAGTAAAATGAACCGTAACCATAAACATATCATATAATTTTTTTCTTTTCATAAAATAATATAGTGCCAAGGTCAGTAAAATATCTATATTATTTTATTCTATTCTATATATCTCACCAATACCCAGCCGAGAGAGCAAGGAGATATCTGAAACGATAGAGAGTGGAGCGATTTTTCGATATACTTAGCTTTGCCGCTGGAGCACTGTCTGAGCGCCAAAGGCGCGAGTTTGCGGGAGGCGGCAAAAATCAGCGCATGTCGAAAAATCGTGGGAACGAACGTGTTTTCGGAGCATATATCTATGGGCTCTCTTAGCGTCTCTTAGCATTTCTTAGCTTAGCATTTCTGCATTTTTTAGTGTCTCTTTAGTGTCTCTTAGCGTCTCTTAGCTTAGCATTTCTGCATTTCTTAGCGTCTTTTAGAATCTCTTAGAATCTCTTAGTATCTCTTCTCTATTTCATTTCCTTCATCATCTGTTCATCTTTCAGTCTTTCAGTCCTCCAGTCCTATCACCTGTCAAACTCTGTTCTGAAAAAGTAGATAAAAGTTCGATTACATTTTTATCAAAAAAGGAGAATATGAAAAACTGTATTGACAATCCAAACCTCCCGTAGTAATATAAAATCAACAAATGGATACATTATCAAATATCAAAAATCAAATATTAAAAGGAGGGAAATGAATGGATCCAATCGTTATAACTTTAGTGTTATTAGTTTTTGCAATCATTATGTTTGTGACAGAAAAGCTTCCGCTTGCCCTTACATCTATGATTGTCTGTATCGCCTTAGTACTTACAGGTGTACTTGAGGTGAAGGATGCCTTCGCAGGATTCACCAATACGAACGTCATTTTATTTGTAGCCATGTTCGTAGTAGGAGGTGCCCTGTTCAACACTGGTATGGCAAACAAGATGGGAGGGATTGTCACTAAATTTGCTAAGACAGAGAGACAGCTTATTATCGTTATCATGGTAGTAGTAGGTATTATGTCAGGCTTCTTATCGAATACAGGAACAGCGGCCGTCTTAATCCCAGTGGTAATAGGCATTGCAGCTAAATCGGGCTTCTCGAGGTCAAAGCTTTTGATGCCTCTAGTCATGGCAGCCGCAATGGGAGGAAATTTATCCCTGATTGGAGCTCCTGGCAATCTAATTGGTCAGTCAGCTCTTCAAGAGATTGGGCTTAGTTTTGGATTTTTTGAGTATGCCAAAATTGGTGTTCCAATGTTAATCTGTGGAATTCTCTACTTTGCATTTATCGGATATCGGTTTTTGCCAGATATTAAAACGACGGATGACGTGTCTGCCTACGATAAGGAAGTGGATTATAGCGATGTTCCAAAATGGAAACAGATATTGGCTTTAGTCGTATTAGTTATAACGATTCTTGCCATGGCGTTGGAAGATAAGATTGGAATTAGTCTTTGTATTTCAGGAAGTGTGGGTGCCTTAGTACTAATTGCGACGGGAGTCATCTCTGAGAAGGAGGCGTATGAGGCGATTGATTTGCAGACTATATTTTTGTTTGGAGGAACACTCTCACTGGCAAAAGCATTAGAGACGACAGGAGCAGGAGAGAAGATTGCCAATGTAGTTATTGGTGCTCTGGGAGATAATGTATCCCCATTTGTATTATTAGTTGTAGTATTTTTATTATCTTGTGTTATGACAAATTTTATGTCAAATACAGCGACAACAGCACTGCTCGTACCGATTAGTATTTCTATAGCGACTGGAATGGGAGCAGACCCAAGAGCAGTTGTTATGGCGACTATTATTGGTGGTTCTTGTGCATATGCCACACCGATTGGAATGCCAGCAAACACAATGGTACTTGGACCTGGTGGGTATAAGTTTAATGACTATGTAAAAGCGGGATTACCACTTATTGTCGTATCCACAATTGTAAGTTTAATATTACTTCCTATTTTCTTTCCATTTTATCCATCATAAGAAGGGAGAATGAGAAGAAAGAAACCTTATCCTTTAAGTACCAGAGAAAGTTTGTATAGTAAAAAGATTTAGAAACTAAAAATTTCATATATCATTTAAGGAGGAATAAAAATGAGTAACAAAAAAGCGGTAGAAAAAATGACCGACATCATGGCAAAATTTGTGGCCTATTCAGGGAAAGTATTGCCAGATGATGTGTATGCAAAATTGGAAGAGTTGAGAAACAAGGAGACAAGTGAATTGTCCACGACGATTTATGATACCATGTTTAAGAATCAGCAGCTGGCAAAGGAGCTAAATAGACCTTGCTGTCAGGATACGGGAGTATTACAGTTTTTTGTGAAATGTGGTACAAATTTTCCACTAATCGGTGAGTTGGAAGCGCTATTAAAGGAGGCCGTTGTCCGCGCTACAATCGATGCTCCACTTCGTCATAATAGTGTTGAGACATTTGACGAGTATAATACAGGAAAAAATGTCGGAAAGGGAACACCTACAGTTTTTTGGGAGATTGTGCCAGACAGTGATATATGTGAGATTGATACATATATGGCAGGCGGCGGATGTACACTTCCTGGAAAAGCGATGGTATTAATGCCGGGAGCTGGATATGAAGGTGTCACAAAGTTTGTTATGGATGTTATGACAAGTTATGGTCTAAATGCATGTCCACCGCTTTTAGTCGGTGTCGGTGTGGCGACTTCTGTGGAGACAGCTGCCTTACTTTCTAAGAAAGCATTAATGAGACCACTTGGGCAGCATAATCCAAATGAGAGAGCTGCGAAGATGGAGAAATTATTAGAAGACGGAATTAATAGTATCGGTCTTGGACCACAGGGAATGTCTGGAAATTACTCTGTAATGGGTGTTCATATTGAAAATACAGCGAGACATCCATCTGCAATCGGTGTGGCAGTGAATGTTGGATGCTGGTCTCACAGAAAAGGACATATTATTTTTGACAAAGAATTAAATTATACAATCACTTCACATAAGGAGGTAGTACTATAATGGCAAAGAAAATTTTAACAACACCAATTAAAGCGGAAGATTTAGAAGATATCAAGATTGGAGATATTATCTATTTGAATGGGCATATCACAACATGCAGAGATGTTGCGCATAGACGACTGATTGAGGCGGGAAGAGAATTGCCGGTAAATCTCGACGGAGGGGCAATCTTCCATGCAGGACCTATTGTTCGCCCGATTGAGGGAGAAGAGGGAAAATATGAGATGGTGTCGGTAGGACCGACTACTAGTATGCGTATGGAGAAGTTTGAGAAAGAGTTTATCAAAGAAACTGGGGTAAAGCTTATCGTTGGAAAGGGCGGTATGGCCGAGGGAACGATGGAAGGATGCAAGGAATATAAAGCAATTCACTGTGTATTTCCAGCAGGATGCGCCGTTGTTGCCGCTACCCGAGTGGAGGAGATTGAGGATGCAAACTGGAAAGACCTCGGTATGCCAGAGACACTTTGGACATGTCGTGTAAATGAATTTGGTCCGCTTATTGTATCCATCGATACTCACGGCGGGAATCTCTTCGAGCAAAATAAAGTGATATTCAATGAGAAGAAAGATAAAGCGGTAGAAGAGATTTGTAAGCATGTAAGCTTTATCAAATAATATTATGATACCAGGGGCAAAAGACCTTTTGACCTCAACATCATATTATTTATTAGATTATCAATGATATTTATCTGCAGTCCACTTGTGGAAAAGTTTTTGAAATCCTCTTCTTTATCAAATGCTTTTTCGACTAGGTTGGAACTGGGATAAACATAAAACCACATAATAAGCCATAATAATAAAAACCAATAAATTCCGAAACTATAATATCCCCCAATAATGCCAGAAAATACCTATGTTTTTCTGGCATTATTTTTGTACAGTATTGTGAAAGCTTCGTCAAGCAGCTGCATAGATAGAAAAGTTTGGTTCCACAGATGTACGAAAAATATTAATTAAATGATGTTGGGGTCAAAAGGTTTTTTGCCCCCTTTGATACTAGATTGCTCTGTTACGGTCAAATCTTTTACCCATTTATATTTTTTGAAATGAATGTATACGGCCGGAAGTTTGATAATTTCATCCAGATTTAGGACGAAGTATACAGCTATGACTGGCCATTTTAGGATAAATGCCGCTATCGCTCCGAGTGGGACGGTAACACACCAGAGGGTGATGGCATCGCAGAGCATACCAAACTTAGAATCTCCTCCAGCGGCGAAGATTCCTGCGACGACCATGCTGTTGATGGATTTTCCTACTAAGTAATAAGAGCACATGACTAGCATCCATTTTAAGTAATGTTCTGCCTGAGGACTTAACGCTGTGAAGTGTAAGATGGCGGGAGTGATTGCGAGCAGGAAGAGACCGCTTATAATGCCACTTATGATTGACATTTTTGCAAGACGGTTTCCGTACTGTTTTGCCAGTTTTAAATTCCCAGCTCCGAGTTCATTTCCGACAATAATACTTCCACCGCTTCCGAGTCCAAGGCAGAAGCAGACAACTAGATTTTTGGAGATATTTGCGATGGAGTTGGCTGCCACGGCATCTGTGCCGAGATGTCCCATAATAACAGAGTAGGTTGTAAAGCCAAGTCCCCAAATGAGGATATTGGCGATAACTGGAAGTACATGATGCCAGAATCTTTTCTCTAATTCTGTATTTCTTTGCTTGAAAGCGGATAATGGGATTTTGGTTACTTCATTTTGCATACAATATAGGATGGACCATAAGAGTCCGATTCCTGTAGAGATAGTGGTGGCAAGTGCCGCCCCCTCGATTCCCATTGCGGGCATTCCAAGTAGCCCGAAGATGAATATGGCGTTTAAAACGATATTCAAAATGACAGTTGTAGTGCTGATGATTGTGCTTTTCATGGCCCTTCCACAGTTTTTTAAAAGTCCAAGGAAAATCTGAGAGATACTGGAGAATAGGTATGAAATTCCTACTATTCTTAAGTATTTTATTCCAAGTAGAATAAGTGTTTCCTCGGAGGTGAAAATTCTCATTAATATTCTTGGGCAGAAAATGGCTGCGATGCAAAAAAGGGCGGAGATGAGGAAGGTGACTCGAGTTAAAAATGCGATGATTTCTCGAATTGTTTTTGTATCTCCTTTTCCCCAGTACTGCGCTACGTACATATTTTCGCCGATGGTAATTGCGCTGACGAATAAGTTTAAGACGAATGCGATTTGTCCTCCGAGAGAGACGGCGGAGAGGGAGTCTTGGTTTAATTTTCCGAGCATAATGGCGTCGCTTGCGTTTACTAATGCGAGCATGAATTGTTGGAAGGCGATTGGGAGGACGAGTGTTATTAATTTTTGTAGTAAGGTATCTGTTTTCATAAAGGAGTCCTTTCGTTTTTATAATATTTTGTTATATTAATTTGGAATTTTTGTTGGGGGTTTTAAGGTTTTTTATTTTTATCGGGATAACAATATCATATAAAGTGGGGGAATTCTTGTAATATATGCTTTAAAAATATAAGGATTTTCTATGAAATATGCTTTATGGAAAGGGGAGGGTTGGAGGAGGGAGATGTGAAGGGGGACGCAAAGGGAGCAAGTGACCATGTCCTCTGAAAACACGTTCGTTCCCATGGTTTTTCGACATACGCTGATATATGCCGCTTCCCGCAAACTCGCAGCTACGCTGCTCAGACAGTGCTCCAGCGGCAAAGCTAAGTATATCGAAAAACCGCTCCACTCTCTATCGTTTTCAGAGGACATGGTCACTTGCTCCCTTTGCTGGGTATTGGTGAAACGAAATATTTTTTAGAATATAATTATAATGTAAATGAATTATAAAGTTTCAAAAGACTTATTGAAGATAAGATATTTTTCATTGGATTCTATGAGAAGATATGTTATAATATGATTTTAGGATTAGGAGTATTGTAAAAGGGATTCTAGGTAGAAATATGCTGTTTTTAATATTGGCAGTTTCCATTTGGAGATGGCAAAATTAGTGATGGAAGAGGAGGAAGAGAGAATGAAGTTTGTAATTGACGACGCAAATATTGAAAAGATTAAGGAGATTTATGAGTATTATCCAGTAGATGGGGTGACAACAAATCCTTCTATTTTGGCGAAGAGTGGAAGGAATCCTTATGAGGTGTTAAAAGAGATTAGAGAGTTTATCGGAGAGGACGCCGATTTGCATGTGCAGGTGATTTCTAAGAAGGCGGAGGATATGGTAGTTGAGGCTCATAAGATTTTGGAGGAGCTTGGAGCGAATACATATATTAAGATTCCGACAACGCCAGAAGGATTAAAGGCGATGAAGATTCTCAAAAAAGAAGGACATAGAGTAACTGCAACTGCGATTTATACGGCTATGCAGGCTTTTTTAGCGGCAAAGGCGGGGGCTGACTATGCGGCTCCATATGTGAATCGAATTGATAATCTCGGTGCGGATGGTATTGAGACGACAAAGACGATTCATGATATTTTTAAGAAAAATGGTCTAAAGACAGAGGTATTGGCGGCAAGTTTTAAAAACTCTCAGCAGGTTTTAGAGCTATGTAAGTATGGAGTGGGAGCTGCCACAATTGGAACGGATGTGATAGAAGGCTTAATAAAAAATGCGAGTGTCACATCAGCTGTCGATGCATTTATCGATGATTTTGAGAAGTTATGCGGAGAGGGAAAGACGATGTTAAATTGTCAGGAATAATCGTTAACGAACCTTAGTTTCATAAATAAAATGCAAAATAGAAAAAGAACAGAGGATGGAACTTATGAGTGTAAACAGATATCAGTTTGACAGTATTGTATCAAAAACAAAACAGAATATTACTCCTATCAGGCGTGGTGACGAGGAGATGTATTGGGAATATCTCATCCAGTTGGAGACACGTCTGTATCAATTTCATTTGAAATTTGGTCTTAATGGAAGACAGGCGAAAGAGATACTCCAAGTAGTTTTGTTTGATATAAAGAGCATTATCGACCACCAGGAATATGACTGCACAAAATGGATGGAGGAATGTTATCGTTCCTGCGCAGATACTATTGAAGAATTATTTATTCCAGAAAAAAATCCTGATTTAAAAGGAAGTTTGAGAGAAGATGTGGTAGAAAGCGATGATTTCTTTGAATTGGCTCGCAAGAGTATCATAAAAATCTATGAATCTATAACATTGTGGACAAAAGATTTTGGCTCAGAAGGTTATTTTAACTTTATCAGCGATTATATAAAACCAGAAGGCCAATTATCCAACAAATATCTTGTTGAGGATAAATTTTTGGAAATATAAGAAAAGAGAAAATAGAAGAAGTGAAAAATTAGAGAGATACTATTCTCTCTAATTTTTTTACATCAAAATGACCTCTTACTATAATCAGGATGGATGACAAATAAAAAGATATATTGAAATAAAATATAAAATATCGAACTCAAACGGTGCAAATTATTGACTTTTTGAACCTATATAAGTATAATTAAAATAAAAGGAGGTGTAGGATATGGCACAAGCGACTTTTAGTGTTCGTATGGATGAAACATTAAAGAAACAGTTTGATGCTTTATGTGCGGATTTTGGTATGACTGCATCTACAGCAATTAATGTATTTGCAAGAGCAGTTGTCCGTGAGCGAAAAATTCCTTTTGAAATTGTTTCTCCAGAGCCAGAGGTTACAAGAGAACAAGCGATGCAGGCATTTCTATCGCTTAGGGCACAGGCAGAGAAAAATTTCCCACAGGGAATGAGCTTAGACGAGATAAATGAGGAAATTCGTAAGGTAAGGTACGGTGAGGAGGATATGGATTGATATATTATGCAGTGATAGATACGAATGTGCTCGTTTCTGCGTTGCTCTCTAATCATATGAATGCAGCTACAGTACAAGTTGTTAGTAGAGTAATTGGTGGAGAGATTGTTCCTGTCTATAGCAATGAGATTATGAGAGAGTATCGAGAAGTGCTTAACAGAAAGAAGTTTAAATTTGAGCCAAGCATGATAAATTATATCTTATCGGCCATAGAAAAATATGGTGTTTTGGTAGAACCTTTATTTACAGGAGTGATTTTACCAGACATGAAGGATTTGCCCTTTTATGAGGTGGTAATGGAAAAGCGTAGCGATAACGCCTATTTGGTAACAGGTAATTTGAAGCATTTTCCAGTAAAACCTTTTATCGTAACAGCGCGGCAAATGCTGGATATTTTGGATAAATAATCGTAAAAAACTAAGAAAGCCAATCAAGAGGAAGCAAAATCCAGCTGATTGACTTTCTTATTATCAAGGTTTGTGCTGGGGATTATGATGAATGTTTTTGCCTGTATATTTCCTTTAGATTGTCGATAGCCATTTCAACATCTAATGTATGAAAGCCGAGCCAACATTCATTCATGGATTTTGCATCAGCAGTTTTGTATATTATTTTACTACTTTCGTTTGTATAATAATGCCAATATCGGTAGGTATAACCTGTCCAATACATTACTTCTATTGGATAGGTTTTTCCAGCTTTTTTTAGACCACCAGCTTCTTCATTTAGTTCTTCAAGAATATATTCTTCTCCAGCCCATTGTAGACGGTCATAAGTATCATCAAGAGCTGTTGCTGCGTGGCTATTCATAAAAAATTCTATAAATGCGGGACAATCATATCCGCTATTTAATGCAAGTTCAAATAGGCGTTCCTGTATATCACAAAGTTGGCGCTTTTCAAAACTAAGATTGGTCATATTGTTCACCTGCCTCTAATATTTCATCAAAGAATCGTCCTTCACGGTGATATTTTCGATAAATTTCATTTGCCATGGCAATTCCTTTGGAATGATTTAATTCACTTTCTTTTTTTAGTTCATCCCAGTATTCCTTAGAAAATCCTTTTTCTTCCACAATTTTTATTTGACTGCAAGCCTTTTGAGCCATGATACAATGTTACAATTGTTTTATCTTGTTCATTTTGATTTGAATTTAAATGAGAATTCAGTTCCATAATACTTCCTTAAAATTTTCAGTTATTCTTTTTATGATAGTTTACTGTGAGGATATTTTTATTATAGCATATGGCTTTGAGACAGACAATACTGTTATTCAACTGGGCATCTCTCTAATTTTTTTTTACATCCAAAGGACCTCTTATTACAATTAGGGTAAATAATAAATAAAAGTATGATATAATAAATTAATATACTTGCTATGCGGGTACTATTCATTTAAAAAAAGAAAGAGAGGAAGGAAAATGAGAAAAAATTTATCAAAATGGCTTGCTTCAATATTTGCCATCGCTCTTAGTGTAACAATGACAGCCACTCCAATTGCACAGGCGGCAATAGTAGAAAGTTCGCAGGGAGAAAGTAAGACTGCGGTGAAAACTCCTATTGAGGAAGGGGATTTTTCAGAGGATGCATTGATTTTTGACTCTACAGAGGAAGGGCAAAATATAGAAATAGCATCAGAAGAGAGTGCGGAGGAAGAAAATGCAAAAGTAGAATCGGAGATTAGCGTAGAGGAGGAAAGTATTGAGATAGATTCTGGTGAATTAGGGGAAGCAGATGAGACGAATTCTGGTGAATTGGGAGAAGCAGAGGAAAATCCTAGTGAATCTGAAGATACCCAAACATATGAAATGGCGGAAGAGGAAACGACACAGGTAGAGACGATGCAAGAAGAGTCTGCGACTATTGTTGAGGAGCAGGAAAATAGTAGCGTAGATTCAGAAGTGATAGTGGATGAGGCAGATACTATACAGGCGACAACTGTGAAAAAGATTGCAGAGGGAACTTGTGGAAAAAACTTAATTTGGTATTTAACGGATAAAGGTGAACTGTATATCGATGGCACAGGAGAAATGAATAATTATGAGTTTGTTTGGGATTGGGAATTTGAACCTACAGCGACAACTCCTTGGCGTGATTATACAGATAAAATCAAAAAGATTTATTTAGATGAAGGAGTAACAAGTATAGGAGCATATGCTTTTTATGATTGTTTTTTTGCTAGCGAAATAAGTATCCCTAATAGCATAACAAAGATAGAAGAGGGAGCATTCTATGACTGTAGTGGTCTAGTTGAGATAAGTATTCCAAATAGTGTGACAAGTATAGGAAGTTATCTATTCACATGGTGTGATAATTTGAGTAAAGTAGAGCTTCCAGAAACTATCACAAATATGGGTAGTTATGTATTTTCAGGTTCTGGAATAAATGAGATAACGATTCCAAGTAGTATAACAAAGATAGAAGAAGGAATGTTTTATGATTGCAAAAACTTGAGTAAAGTAATAATTTCAAATAGCGTAACAAGTATAGGAGATAGCGCATTTTCGGATTGTGATAGCTTAGGTGAAATAAGCATTCCAGAAACTGTGACCAATATAGAGCGGGAGGCATTTTATAGCTGTGACAGTTTGAGTAAGATAAGCATTTTGAATGAAGAGTGTGAAATTTATGACTCCAAGGATACGATTAGTAGTAATGCTAATATTTATGGATATGCTGGTTCTACAGCAGAAGCATATGCAGAAGAATATGGAAGAGTGTTCAAGAAGATTGGAGAGGAACAGACATGTGAGCATGATTGGAAGGAAGTTTCTAAAAAAGATGCAACATGTATGAACACAGGCTATATTGTCAAAGAATGTAGTATATGCAAAGAAAGAGAGACAGAAATATTAAATGCGACAAAAGATATTAGCAAGTGTACAGTCGAATTCGATGAATTAGGAAATTATTTTTATGATGGAAAAGAAAAAAAGCCTGAGGTAATCTTATTTGATGAAGGAGAAAATCAGATTCCATTTTCTAATTATAAAGTAGAGTATACTAATAATATAGAAGTAGGAGAAGCAAAAATAATACTAACTGGTATAAACGGATATAAAGGAAAAACAGAGGTTCCTTTTCAAATTTTAAAAGATGCCAGTGGAACTTGTGGAAAAAATCTGAAGTGGCATTTAGATGGTACAGGACTTTTGACGATTTCTGGAACAGGTGCAATGAGTATTAATGATGACGGAACTCCATGGGGAGAGTATTCCTGGGATATTAAAAAAGTAAAGATAGAAAATGGTGTAACTAGTATTGAAGCTTTATATTGTCCAAATGCTAAATCTGTCACGCTACCAAGTACATTGACTAGTATTGGAGATTGTGCTTTTGAAGAATTTAGAAATTTAACTAGCATTACAATTCCAACTAGTGTAAAGAAAATAGGCGAGTTAGCTTTTCATAGATGTTTTAGTTTAACTGAAATAGTGATACCAAAGAGTGTAACAAGCATAGGAGAATCTGCATTTCTTTACTGTAATGATTTGAAATCCATTCAAATTTTAAATCCAAGCTGTCAAATTGGTGGTTCTGAAAGTGACCTTAGTTTAGGCGAAGGAGTTACGATATATGGTTATACAAACTCTACCGCAGAATCATATGCAAAAAAACATAAGCATTCTTTCAAAACACTAGGAACACAGGCAAATACATATATTATTTCTTATAATGCGAATGGAGGGAAAAATGCTCCAGCTGTGCAGGCAAAGAAAAAGGGAGTAACCCTTACTATAAGTAAGACAAAGCCAACGAGAAAAGGTTATACTTTCCTCGGCTGGGCGACAAGTAAAAGTAGTACAAAAGTATCCTATAAATCGGGAGCGTCTTTTAAATCTGACAAGAATACTACTTTATATGCTGTTTGGCAGGCAAATGCTTATAAGGTTGCTTTTAACAAAAATGGTGGAACAGGAAGTATGTCTACACTCTCTTGTGTTTATGATAAGACATTTACATTAAAAGCGAATGCATTTAAGAGAAAGGGATACACATTCAAAGGCTGGAATACAAAGGCAGATGGAACAGGAACCTATAGCTATGCAGATAAAGAAAAAGTAAAAAATGTATCATCCGTGGCAGGAAAAACATTAACGCTCTACGCACAGTGGGAGCCAAATGCTTATAAGGTTGCCTTCGACAAAAACGGAGGAACAGGAAGCATGAGTACGGTATCTTGTGTTTATGATAAGACATTTACATTAAAAGCGAATACCTTCAAGAAAAAAGGCTATACGTTTAAAGGCTGGAATACAAAGGCGGACGGAACAGGAACTTATAGTTATGCGGATAAGGCAAAAGTGAAAAATATATCTTCTGTAGCAGGAAAGACAATAAAACTTTTTGCACAGTGGGAGCCAAATGCTTATAAGGTTGCTTTCGATAAAAACGGAGGAACAGGAAGCATGAGTACGGTATCTTGTGTTTATGATAAGGTTTTCACACTAAAAGCGAATGCATTTAAGAGAAAGGGTTATACATTTAAAGGCTGGAATACGAAGGCAGACGGAACAGGAACCTATAGTTATGCGGATAAGGCAAAAGTAAAAAATGTATCCTCTGTAGCAGGAAAAACAATGAAACTTTTTGCACAGTGGGAGCCAAATGAATATACACTCCGCTATGACGGAAATGGTGCTACGAGTGGCAGTATGGAAGATACAAAAGATTGTCAGTATGATAAGAACTATATATTAAGAGAAAATGCTTTTGAGAGAGAAGGCTATACTTTTGCAGGATGGGCTAAATCAGAAAAAGGAGCATTAAGATACAAAGATGCAGAGGAAGTGACAAATATTTCTAGCGTAGATGGAAAGATTGTTGTTCTTTATGCAGTATGGGAGAAAAATGAATGAGTTTAGGAGAAACGAATAGGGGAGGTAAAATTGATAAGTTCTGAAATTGATTAGGAAGATTTTTCTAAGAAAGCCAATCAAGAGGGAGTAAAATCCAATTGATTGGCTTTCTTATTATCAAGGTTCGTGTTGGGGATTATTATGAATGCTTTTGCCTGTATATTTCCTTTAGATTGTCGATAGCCATTTCAACATCTAATGTATGAAAGCCGAGCCAACATTCATTCATGGATTTTGCATCAGCAGTTTTGTATATTATTTTACTACTTTCGTTTGTATAATAATGCCAATATCGGTAGGTATAACCTGTCCAATACATTACTTCTATTGGATAGGTTTTTCCAGCTTTTTTTAGACCACCAGCTTCTTCATTTAGTTCTTCAAGAATATATTCTTCTCCAGCCCATTGTAGACGGTCATAAGTATCATCAAGAGCTGTTGCTGCGTGGCTATTCATAAAAAATTCTATAAATGCGGGACAATCATATCCGCTATTTAATGCAAGTTCAAATAGGCGTTCCTGTATATCACAAAGTTGGCGCTTTTCAAAACTAAGATTGGTCATATTGTTCACCTGCCTCTAATATTTCATCAAAGAATCGGCCTTCACGGCGATATTTTCTACAAATTTCATTTGCCATGGCAATTCTTTTAGAACGATTTAATTCACTTTCTTTTTTTAGTTCATCCCAGTATTCCTTAGGAAATCCTTTTTCTTCCACAATTTTTATTTGACTGCAAGCTTTTTGAGTCAATGCTACATATTGCTTTCCGAGTTTAAGTGCAGAAAGACTGTTAATCAACGCAAAATCAGTAATTTCTCCGTTGAAGAAACGGTCGAGAACGACAAACATCCTATCATTTGCGATATAGCCAATTATCATATCATAACTTTTACTTAAATTTTTAAACCGTTTATACAGTTTAGAATCTTTTATAGCTTCCATTTTTCCACGATTATATGCGATTAATAATGCCCAGTCTAAATCAATATCTATATTAAGAATTTTGAGATTAGTTAAATTGACTCTTAATGTATATAATTTCGCTTTTGGATAATTGCAGATTAAAGTAAGAGGTTGGGTATAATTCGTTCCCATATAAAAGCCTTTTCCAAAATCACAATGGTTACGACTGATAGGTGCAATAGTTCCACGGATACCTGATTTTGAGCCATGATACAATGTTACAATTTTTTTATCTTGTTCATTTTGATTTGAATTTAAATGAGAATTCAGTTCCATAATACCTCCTTAAAATTTTCAGTTATTCTTTTTATGATAGTTTACTGTGAGGATATTTTTATTATAGCATATGGTTTCAGGAAAAACGATGAAACTTTTTGCACAGTGGGAGCCGAATAGATATACAATTTGCTATGACAAAAACGGTGCCACAAGTTAATTTAAATATATCTTAATTCCAATAATTGTTTTTTTAAGTCTGGTAAATCTGATTCAATAATTTCTCAAACTAGCTTCAAATTAACACCTTCATAGTCATGAACAATTCTATTGCGTAATCCATATAATTGTCTCCATGGAATCTTGGGATGTGCTTGCTCAAATTTTTCATCAATTTTATTAGAGATTTCACCCAGTTGACTAATATTAAATACACAGGCTTCTACTAACATATCATTTTGAGAAAATGAATTATAATTTAATTTTAAACAATATGTTTGGTTTTTTTCAATTAAAGTAATGATTTTTTCTATCACTAAATCATTTCTCATATATTTTTACTCCTGTTTATTCTATTTCTTTATCTATAAGAGAACCTTTCTCAATATGAGAAATATCAAACATGTCTATTTCTTTTTCGTCTAATACAGCGCGAACATCTTCTATTAATCCTACAAAACGCAGTCCTCTTAATTCACTGTCAACAAGTAAATCTATATCACTTTTTTCTGTCGCAATCCCTTTTCCATAAGCTCCGAATAAAATAGCTTTTTTAATACCATATTGTTGAAAAACTGGAAATAATCTGTTTTGAATTTCTTCAAATGAATATACTTTATGATTTATATATTCACCTACTTTCTTTTAATATTTATAATATTATCATACATAAATAAAATGAAAGTATCAAGTTGATTTTACATTTGGATAACAAATGTTTTGATTGTCTGGATATAGATTGATTAATGCACGACTCAAAATATATATAAAGATATATGAGAAAGTGAAAAATTAGAGAGAATAAGTATCTCTCTAATTTTTTTACATCCAAAGGACCTCTTATTATAATTGGGATAAATGAGAAATAAAAGTATGATATAATAAATTAATATACTTGCCATGCGGGTACTATTAATTTAAAAAGAAAGAGAGGAAGGAAAATGAGAAAAAATTTATCAAAATGGCTTGCTTCAATATTTGCCATCGCTCTTAGTGTAACAATGACAGCCACTCCAATTGCACAGGCGGCAATAGTAGAAAGTTCGCAGGGAGAAAGTAAGACTGCGGTGAAAACTCCTATTGAGGAAGGGGATTTTTCAGAGGATGCATTGATTTTTGACTCTACAGAGGAAGGGCAAAATATAGAAATAGCATCAGAAGAGAGTGCGGAGGAAGAAAATGCAAAAGTAGAATCGGAGATTAGCGTAGAGGAGGAAAGTATTGAGATAGATTCTGGTGAATTAGGGGAAGCAGATGAGACGAATTCTGGTGAATTGGGAGAAGCAGAGGAAAATCCTAGTGAATCTGAAGATACCCAAACATATGAAATGGCGGAAGAGGAAACGATACAGGCGACGACTGTGAAAAAAGTTGCAGAGGGAACTTGCGGAAAAAATTTAAAGTGGTATTTAGATAGTACGGGAGTTTTGACAATTAGTGGAACAGGAGCAATGTATAAATATGATGATATAGAAAATTCAGCTCCATGGTTTCAGGGGACAGATGATATAGATATCGTAGAAATAAAGGTAGAAAAAGGAGTAACTAATATAGAAGCTTTTGGATACTGTCCAAACTTAGAAACTGTTATATTACCAAATACTCTAATTAGTATTGGAGCATATGCTTTCGATGGAGATAGAAGTTTAGTTAATATTACAATTCCAATAGGTGTAAAGAAAATAGGAGAATCAGCTTTTTCTAGGTGTATTTCTTTGACTAAAATAAATCTTCCAGATACAATGACAAGCATAGGAGAATCGGCATTTTATCAGTGCAACGGATTAAAGAGTATTATTATTCCAAAGAATGTGACGAGTATTGAAGATTGTACATTTTTTGGATGTTGGAATTTAACATCGATTCAAATTTTAAATTCAAGTTGTAAAATAAATGATACAGAAGATACAATCAGTGAAACGGCTACGATTTATGGATATGAGAATTCTACTGCACAAGCATATGCAAAGAAATACAAAAGAACTTTTAAAGCATTAGCTGGTCAGACAAATACATATATGATAAGTTATAATGCCAATGGTGGAAAAAATGCTCCAGCTGCGCAGGCAAAGAAAAAGGGAGTAACTCTTACTCTAAGTAAGACGAAGCCAACGAGAAAAGGTTATACTTTCGTCGGCTGGGCGACAAGTAAAAGTAGTACAAAAGTATCCTATAAATCGGGAGCATCTTTTAAATCCGACAAGAATACTACTTTATATGCTGTTTGGCAGGCAAATGCTTATAAGGTTGCTTTTAACAAAAATGGTGGAACAGGAAGTATGTCTACACTCTCTTGTGTTTATGATAAGACATTTACATTAAAAGCGAATGCATTTAAGAGAAAGGGATACACATTCAAAGGCTGGAATACAAAGGCAGATGGAACAGGAACCTATAGCTATGCAGATAAAGAAAAAGTAAAAAATGTATCATCCGTGGCAGGAAAAACATTAACGCTCTACGCACAGTGGGAGCCAAATGCTTATAAGGTTGCCTTCGACAAAAACGGAGGAACAGGAAGCATGAGTACGGTATCTTGTGTTTATGATAAGACATTTACATTAAAAGCGAATACCTTCAAGAAAAAAGGCTATACGTTTAAAGGCTGGAATACGAAGGCAGACGGAACAGGAACTTATAGTTATGCGGATAAGGCAAAAGTAAAAAATGTATCCTCTGTAGCAGGAAAAACAATGAAACTTTTTGCACAGTGGGAGCCAAATAAATATATACTCCGCTATGACGGAAATGGTGCTACAAGTGGCAGAATGGAAGATACAAAAGATTGTCAGTATGATAAGAGTTATACATTAAGAGAAAATGCTTTTGAGAGAAAAGGCTATACTTTTGTAGGTTGGGCTAAGTCAGCAAAGGGAGCATTAAGATATAAAAATACAGAGAAAGTGACCAATATTTCTAGCGTAGATGGAAAGGTTGTTGTTCTCTATGCAGTGTGGGAGAAAAATGAATAATTTTAGGAGAAACGAATAGGGGGTAAAATTGATAAGTTCTGAAATTGATTAGGAAGATTTTTCTAAGAAAGCCAATCAAGAGGGAGTAAAATCCAATTGATTGGCTTTTTGCTATCAGGAACAATGTTAGATAAATGTTAGATATTAGAAGGTTTTTGTCTGTACATTTCCTTTTTATTGCATAGCCCATATCATATTTAACATCATTTTATATAATTACATAAAAAATTTTGCAGGAAAATTTCTGGAAGGAGATAGTAATGCTTGTAAAAACCTCAATAGTAAAATTAGAAGAAATTATGTAATCGAAGAATAAAAAGAGATGTTTATAATTATTAGTTATGATATAATTATTTATAGTGAAATTAATAGTTATTTATTATAAAAATTTATTTTTCTTCATAGGAACAAGTCGTGTTTTAGTCGTTAGGGTGTCAGTATAGTAGCATGGGGGAAATGAGTATGGATTCAATTCAAATAGCAAATGTTTTAATTATTTGTGTGCAAAGTTATATAATATATAATTTTATATATAAAATATGGAAGCCGAGATATGGATATATTAGAAGTAATCTACTGACAATTGTGGTTGTGGTGGGAGCTTATGTAAATGGAAACTATATTCAGATAAAAGCTCCGACAATTGTGGGAGTTATTGGGTTAGCAGGAATGATGATTTTGTATGCAATTTTTGCCTTAGAAGGTACGGTATTCCAAAATATAAAAAGAGGAATATTGTACTATATTATTTTAGGTGCGATAGAAGCAGGGTCAGTTTTAAGCTTATCATTTCAGTTTCCTTTTTCTTTTATTCAGTCAATGTTTAAGGAGGAGACTACGACAAATACAGTAATAGTAAGAATTATTTATACATTTGTTGTCTATTTTTTTTTGATGATAATACAATTAGTTATAAATTGGAAAAAGAGTAGAGATTTAAAGTTGTTAGTAATTATTTCGACTATTCTAGTAGTATTTGAATTGTTTTTTATTATCATATTTTATACTGTATCGGAAAATGAGACGAGATATATTGTAATGATAACTGCTTTTTCTTCTATTTTGATGTTATTTGGATACTATTTAAATATGGAAATGTTTTATGAGATGATTCGTCAGGAGAAAAAGAAAACTAAATTGGAGAAGGAAAGATTGGAACAGAAATATCAGTATGATTATTATATATTGGCGAGAGAGTATGGAGAAAAGGCGAGAGATTTACGACATGATATGAGAAATCAGCTTCAGACGGTGCAATATTTGTTTCAATCGGAAGAGGATACAAAGCGAGCGGAGGAGATGGTGGAGAAATTAAAAAAGAGGATAGAGGAAGTGAAAAATTAGAGAGAACAGGTATCTCTCTAATTTTTTTTACATCAAAGTGACCTCCTATTACAATTAGGAGAGATGAGAAATAAAAGTATGATATGATAAACTAATACACTTGCTATGTAGGCATTATTAATTATTTTAAAGAAAGGAATGAAAATGAAAGAGAAACAAAAAATTGGAACGAAATTATACTTTATTATGTTTTGCTTTTTCTTGACTGTCGGTATATTGTCTGTAGACGTAATGGCAGCAGAGGAGAATAAAGCTGGTCAAAGCGCTGCAAAACTAGTAGATCAAGGTAATTGTAAGGATGGAGGTATTTATACTCCAGATTTAGGAGATTTAACTTGGAGTTTTTGGGACACGGGGGAGCTTATTATAACAGGAAATGGACAAATGGCGAGTTATCCCGAGAGTGAACTTTATAATAGAGCTTGGGCAAAATACGCAGACAGAATTCAAAAGATTACAGTGGAGTCTGGTGTTACAAGTTTAGGTGCTTGTGCATTTGCAGACTTAGAAAATTTATCATCTGTTAGTTTACCAGAAACTTTAGAGAGTATAGGTCCAGCGCAGTTTTGGGGAGACATAAATTTAGAGGAAGTTTTGATTCCAGCTAGTGTAATAGAAATCGAAGAGAGTATTTTTATATCTGCTGGTAAACTTGACCTAAAAAGTGAAGGATATTCTGAAAATGTAGTAATGAAGGGATATAAAGGTAGCTACGCTGAAACTTATGCCAAAGAACATAATATTAAATTTATTACGGTTGAAGAAATGGACGCAAATGAAATTCCAGTGACTAATATTGGAAATCCTCGCATTGTCGAAGATTTCTCCATGGAAGCTGGACAGAAAGTGACTTGGGATTGTGTTTGGTTTGGCAATTACCCGCAATCTGAGGTCACAAGTTCTGATGCTATATATGAAGAATTGCAAAATGCGACAGAATGGGATGTGAATAATGATATTACGATAGATGGCAGTCGTTACCGTAGAATGAGAGCGGGGGATGCCGTCTATGCAGCAACAGGAGAAGAACTCTGTTATGATTGGTCAGATTCTACGACTTATCATTACTTTAAGTATGAGCCGATTAAGTGGCGCGTTCTCAATGTATCGGGCGAACAGGCGATTTTATTAGCAGATATCGTCTTAGATAACCAGAAATATAATCTAAACCATATAAAACTATCATGGGAAAATAGTAGTATAAGAAGCTGGTTAAACGGATATGGGGCAGAATACAATGAGCCAAATCAAGATTATACGAATAAAAATTTTATCAATTTTGCCTTCTCTGATGAGGAGAAAAGGGCAATTTGTTTAACAGATATAAATAATTATGGCATTCATAATTTAGAGGATAAAATTTTTCTTCTGGACACAACTGATATATATGATACAGAGAGGGCAAAATCTTATGGCTTTGTAGAAGATAATATTGTAAAAGACGAGGCAAGACAAAGTAAAAGTAGTACATATGCAAAAGCAATGGGAGTGATGAGTGCGGTAGATACAGAATATATGGGTAGTTGTGCTTGGTGGTTACGTTCGGCTTATGCTATATCTGGAGATGCAGTGATATCCTACGTCTTAGATAGTGGAATCATGTATTTACAGGGAAGTTCAATTGATAATTATGTTATTGGTGTACGTCCAGCATTGCAATTAGACCTTTCAGATACTGAATTATATAGCTATGCAGGTACAGTGTGTTCCGATGGTACAGGGGATGAAGTAGCCCAAATTCAATCAGATTTTAAGGATGTACAAGAGAAAGAGAACGACTCAAAATTTTCACCAATACGAAAATTATTTAAAACTTCGCTAAAATTCATTCAAAGCTTGACTGAATGGGTGCAAGATAAATTAGATTAGTACATTTTAGTGGAATTAAATATTAATAAGGGAGAAAAATAATAGATTAAAAAGGAGTATTATGTGATGAAAAAAAGTACTAAAATTATAGTGGCATTTATTTGTATTCTTGTGAGCATTTGTTTTTATGCAAATGATAGTTTTGCAGCTGATAAAAAGGAAGACACGATAAAGAAACAATACGAAGAATATGTAAATAAAATTATGATACCGAAATACGGGGAAGTGAAAAATATTAATAAGCTTAATAATGGCTCTGGAGATTGGCAGGAACAAAAGGGAGTTATTACTACTTATACTACAGATATGAATCATGATGGAAAAAAAGAATGCATTGTATTTTATATAGACGATGTAATTTCAGATGACCAAACAGAAGAAGGTGAAGAAGATACTTGTTTACGCATGGCAATTCTTTCCAAACAAAAAGAAAAAGTCATAGAGAGTGATAATATTGTGCTTATTTCACCCTTTAATCATAAACTTTATTTCAATTATCAATTTTATATAAAAACATATAAGAACCAAAAGTACATTATTCTTCAAGAATTTTGTTCTATTGAAGGAATTGGAGGAGCGAATTTTTATATACTAAGTGTCAAGAAAGATAATACATTGTCATTAGAAAAAGGAATTTTTGACCCTGGCTATACTTCTGGCTTGGCATTATATCGTTTGAATAAAACTGCCCATAATCTGGATACATGTGACGATTATTATGATACAGGCACTAAATTATACGAGTCAGATAACTATACCAATGCGGTAGAAAGCAAGAAATATAAACAAAAATTAAAAGATGAGTTAAAAGAGTATGGATTAGAAATAAAAACAGATATCGTGTATCCAAATGTGGAGAAAGACTTAAAAATAAAACAATATATGCTAAAAGAAGATTCTACCTTAAAACTTATCAATATCATACTGTCTGTGTGACAAATATCATTATGTTGGCATCCCCTCTTATATAGGAGTTATAGAGAATTATAATTTTTTAGGTAACGGTTCAGCCATGTACAAAATCACAAAAATATGAGTTCCAAACCTGTTTGAAAACGAAGATTTTTTGTGTACTTTGTATATGGCGTTCTGTCATAAGCGAGAATTTAGCCTCATACGCAGCAAAATAAGCGGTAAAGTAGGCTGAACTGTTGTATTTTTAGATATCGAAAGCAAATTTAGTAGAAAATATATAAAAAATGTGATATCATAGATACAAAATGATGTAGAAAAAAATATTTTTTTATTATTTATAAGTGAAAAAAAGTTTTAAAAATGATATATGAGAAAATATTAGATACGAAAAAAGAAGGGGAAGTAGTATGCGGATTATAGTATGTGACGATGATAAAAATATGTCTTCTCTAATTCAAAAGTGGACAGAGGAGTATTTAGAAGGAAAGGCGTATCAGTTTATCTGCTATGAGTCGGGATTGGAATTATTGAGCAAGATGAAAGAGTATCGCGGAAAAGAGCCACAGATTATTTTTCTAGATATCAAACTAAAAAATGTCAATGGAATTGAGATTGCAAGAATTTTAAATAAAAGCTATGATAATATTTTTGTTATTTTCATCTCTGGATATACGGAGTATTTTGAAGATTCATTTGAGGCGGACCCTATTTATTTTTTGATTAAGCCTCTTAGACAAGAAATATTTAAAAAGGCGATGGATAAGGCAATACATAAGATTTCTAACACAAAACATAAGTCCTTTTTTATTATGCAAGATAGAAATTTGACCAAGGTTTTTGTGGATGATATTCACTATGCGGAAAGCTTTGGCAGGAAAATACGACTTTACGGAAAGTTCGGCGAGTTAGAGTATTATGAGAAGATGGACTTGCTTGAACAGCAGTTGGGAAAAGACTTTATCAGATGTCATAAAAGTTTTCTAGTACATATGAAATACATCCGCTACGTGGACGGGCAAAGTATTATTCTGATGGATGAAAAGATAATTCCAATTAGCAAAAAAAAGATAAATGACACAAAAAGAATAATATTTCAATATTTGGAGAAAAGATTATGATTTTATATAGGATGGGCAATATATTTGCAATGCTTCCAATGCTCTGCTTTTTCGCCTTTTTAATTTGGAAGTTTCGACAGAAAAAATACACAAGAAAAATAAATTTAATTTTAGCAGCATTCCTATGTATCATATTGTACTGTCTCACAAACAGGACAATTGAAATTATTATGAAAGAGTTTAGGGATACCTTATCTGGCGAACAGTGGAATTATGCTAAGTACATACTTAAAAATAATGTATATAATCTGATACTCTATCTTATATTTATTTTTTATAAAATGTTCCAGGAGAGAAAAAAGAGAGAGCGCTTGATGCTATTAATGATACTTTCCTGCATTTTTGCAGTCGGACAGATTATATTTTATCATTATTTATTTTTAATGAATATTCAAAACTTAACTCGAGAAATGGTCGGGATGGTTACGATATGCAATGTCATGATTTTATTTGTCTATGGAGCCACTCTACTATTAATGGAGCGTATGATACAAAACCAGTATCGTCAAAATGAAGAAGAAAAAAAGATTCTAAGTGAAAAATATGAGCATGACTATTATATTTTAGCGAAGGAACAGTCGGAATCCGTCAGGCAGATTTCCAAAGAAATGCAAAAACAGTTAGAGACTGTGCAGAGATTAATTCACGGTCAAAATACAGAGGACAAAAATCAGGCGGAAAATATGTTGAGAAAAATGGAAGAAGAAGTCGGACATATTGGTCGTGTTTATTACTGTGAAGACCCAGTTTTAAACACAATGCTCTCCCTAAAACAGGAAGAAGCACAAAAACTTGGCATAGACATGCAAATCAAAGTCGACTCCACTGTCAAGACGCAGGCAGATGATATTGATTTATGCTGTATCGTGACAAATCTTTTAGATAACGCAATCGAATCAACCCAGAGAGTAAGAGAGAAAAAATCACCGCAAGATGAAAAAATATATGTAAATATCGGTCACAGAGGCGGATATTTGGCAATGAAAATAGAAAACCCAACGCTGAATCTTCCCCCAAAAAACAAAAAAGGGCGATATAAGACCACCAAAAAATCTGGCAAGATTGGGGAACACGGCAGAGGGCTTGGCATTGTAGAAAAAACGATAAAGAAGTATGACGGTTATATGGACATGAGACAAGAAGAAGATAAAGTTATTACAACAGTATTTTTGAGGGAAGAATAGAGATGAGTTTAATTCAGATAGCAAATGCTTTAGTCAGCACTGTGCAAAGCTATATGATATATAATTTTATATACAAAATATGGAATCCGAGATATGGTTATATGAAAAGTAATCTATTAACATTTATGATTGTAGCGGGAAATTATGTAAATGGAACTTATATTCAGACAAAAGTACCACCTGCAGCTGTTATCTGTGGAATGGGGATGATGCTTTTGTATGTAATTTCTGCCTTGGATGGTACGGTATCCCAAAATATAAAAAGAGGATTACTATATTTTCTCGCTTTTGCTGCATTAGAAGAAGTGGCGCTTGTTAGTTTGGGGTTTTTAATTTCTTTTGATTTTGTTAAGTCTCTTTTGAGTGATGGCATTACAATAAATGCAGTAATAGCAAGAACTATCTATACATTTGGCGCCTATTTTTTCATTGTGATAATACAATTAGTCAAAAACAGAAAAAAGAGCAGAGAATTAAAATTATTAGTTGGTATTTCAGGTGTCTTAGCAGTATGTGAACTTGTTTTTCTTTTCTTTATGTTATATCTTATCTCAGAAAATGGGACAAGATATATTATTATGGTAACCGCTTTTTCATGCATTTTGATGTTATTTGGATACTATTTAACCACCGAAATGTTCTACGAGATAATTCGCCAGCAGAAAAAGAAAACTGAGTTAGAGCGAGAGAGATTAGAACAGAAATATCAGTATGATTACTATATATTGGCGAGAGAATATGGAGAAAAAGCAAGGGATTTACGGCACGACATGAGAAATCAACTTCAGACTGTGCAATATCTGCTCCAAGCCAAAGAGGAAGACGAGAAAGAGCGAGCAGAGGAGATGCTGGAGAAATTGAAAAGAAAGATAGAGTCAGTAAATATTTAATTATTTTTGACAAAATATATAGTACAAAGAAATTTTTTGCAAAATGAATCGTAGCTGTGAAAAACAAAGAAATGCCTTTTCTTCTATCTTTTTTAATCAACAAAAATTTTGCATCATCACCGTACCTATAAATATATTTTATAGGTATTTTCCAATTATAAACTGTGTAATAGCAATCCTTACAAAAAAGAAATTTATAGTGTTTTGCCAGTACACAGCGAAGAGAGGTAGGAGATATGTCCTCTAAAAACGATAGAG
>JAUUSJ010000280.1 GCA_030841965.1 Blautia sp. | reverse complement strand
CTGTTCTGAGGGAATTTATTGATCGGGGTGTAACATATGTTTGACAAACCTACACTTCCCGGAAACTGCTCCCGCATTCCCATTATATATCCTACACAGCATGTCAGAATCATAATAATCCAAAAACGAATCAGAAGTTTAAAAACTCTTTGTATCCTCTTTTTCATAGTGTTCCCGGAAGCCTCACTGACATAAAGACCATACCCACTGCAGAACAGATAAATTGGCACACACGCATCAAATATATATGAAATGTATGTTAATAGCGGTATCCCCCCCCCAGTAAATTTTTACATCATAGAACCCTGCAATATCAATTCTGTTAAACAAATGCAATCCCAGCATAAATAAAATTGCGATTCCTTGTAAAGACTTGGTCTGTTTTTTCGTTAATATCATTTTCCTTCCCCTTCCCTCATAAATATCGATTCCGAACAAAAATCACTTTAAATCTAAATATAATTTCTTTTATTTATAGGATCATCCCACTTAAACTGCTCTCTCCGCCTAAAGCTCAATAATATTCCATAAGGTAATGCCAATACTGTAAGCCATTTTTTATTAGTTTTAAAAATATAAGATGGATATCCCGCTACAATCGAAAGGGCTATATGCTGTCCTGCCGCCTTGAATTTTTCTTTAAACTCTTCATTCGTTATCATTTGCATGTTGCTTAACATCGCATAACCCATTTTATTTTTTCTTAACAAATCCCAATTTCCCTTTGTTAATCCAATGTCTTGATATTCGCAAATATAAATTCCTTCATTGTACCATCGAATTTTATATCCAAGCATAGCCAATTTATCAGATTGTAACTGCTCCGGCGCAAATAATTCCCCCTCCCAAACAGGAAATTTATATTTACGCATAATATCCGTTTTATATGCTTCACACATATCTGCATCCAGATTATATTTTTTTCGTTCTAAATTAGTACAATCTACAAACCCCTTTTTGTTTACATTTGGCCACACTCCTTTTAGCGGTTCTCCGTCTTCTGTAACCCTAACAAACCCTACCGCTACAAACTCTTCTTTATCATCAATTTCATTTAGTCTTTTGACAATTTGCTCAACTGCATCATAACGCAAATAGTCATCCGAGTCCAACCGGAAATAGTACTTACCATTTGCAACAGATATTGCATAGTTTACAGCTCTAATCAAACCTTGATGTTCTAATTTAATATATCTAATATTAAAAGGATTCTGCTCTTTTATCCAACCATCAACAAGTTCTTCCGTTCCATCGGTAGAACCATCGTCTGTAATCAGCCATTCAAAATTCATTTCCGTCTGCTTTTGTAACGACCGATATGCTTTTTCTAAAATATATGCACGATTGTATGTCGCTGTATGTATCGTTAAAATTGGCTTCATATAAACCACCCTCCAGTCCTCTATTTATAACTGATATTTTTTCTCAACTTTTTAGATAAAATGATTTCTCCCTACTATTTCATTCCTTATCCACCAATTTTATTAAAGCAATTATTCAACACTGACTCCAATCTTCTCTCCAAAATTTGTATCAATCGATTGATTTTTAGAACTTCAAACAAGACAAGTCTTAATTTTTCAATTAAAAGGCATATTATAAAAATTCCGCCTGCACATCCTACTACAATAAAAGGAAGCGTATATACCTTATAATTTGCAATCCAAGAAAATCTATCTGACATAAGCTCCCTCCATATCCAAGTCTGTGAATGTATTAAGTAAACACCAAAAGCTGCTGGTGAAAAGAAACGTACGATAGAAATCATTCTTGAACTTAATTGAAGTCGTGAAAATATTGCTACCATTCCAACTGCCATTAAAACAATTGTAACACTAATATAGGATACAAAAAGCCGCTTAGCAACCGGAGCAAATGTTTCCCACAGCCACGTTGCTGCTATACAAATAGTAATCATAGTAATCCAAAATGATACACGCCATTTTTCATTAATTTTATTTTTCTTTATCCATGCACCTGCAATATATAAGATTATAAGCCAGGCAAAATCATACCCCCCCCCGAGTGTAAATGTATCTGCAAACCAAGTAGAAAATGTCAGATACACAGAAAAAAACATAAACAGCACAAATATCAATCTATTTAATTCTTTTTCCGTAATATTTTGTATTAATCTATTGATCCATGGTATTAAGAAAAATAAAGCTGTATATGCATTCACATACCAATATTCATATGTAGTAACAGGGAAAAAAGCCCATATAATCTCTTTAATACCAACACTTCCAGAATTTATAACATAAAAAATAATTGTAATTCCCACGCTATAGAAAAAAACGGGAATCCAAAATTTCAAATATTTTGTGTAATGATAATTATCTTCTTCTTTATAACCAACATATCCGCTGATAATGGCATAACAATTTACTGCACAATATGCCACTATCTGCAGCAATGAACTCACACTATAATTATACCCTGTTGCATTTTTCATTACTCCACCATGACCTAATACATGGCATATTACGACAAAAAACATTGCTACTAAACGGAGCATATCTATTCCGTAATTACGTTTCACTTTCGTAATAGGTTCTTTCATTTGTCACCTCTTCTAAAAAACTTCTTGTTATTTTTCTCCAAGCTTCCGTATTATTCTTAAAATAATCCCTTTTATCGGTGACACAAACATATACATTCTAATTCTATCCTGCTCTGTTTGCAGTTTTGTATCCTTCAATTCTTTATACGCTCGCTTACACAGATTTTTATCTTTTAATTCAATCGCCAACTCCATCCTCTGCCTAGAAAATGTGGCTTTTATCATCTTTTCATATATGCTTGATTTTTGATTTTCTTTGCATATCTCTTCAATAACGTAAGCGCTTAATTTTTAGGTATGATAGAAAAAATCCCCGACTACTTTTCAGTAG
>JAUUSJ010000043.1 GCA_030841965.1 Blautia sp. | reverse complement strand
GGCGCTCAAACAGTGCTCCAGCGGCAAAGCTAAGTATATCGAAAAACCGCTCCACTCTCTATCGTTTTCGGAGGAGATATCTGCTCGCTCTCTTGGCTGTGTACTGGCAAGAACTTTAGGGATTATGAGCATATCATTAACCTCTTATGCGCTCTTAGTTGTGTACTGACAAAAACTTTAGGGATTATGAGCGTAGCGTTCAACCTCTTATGCGCCCTTGGCTGTGTACTAACAAGAACTTTAGGGATGAAAAGGTTTAATATGACTTAATGATTTATGCTGACAAAAACTTATGACGTTCTACAAATACTACTATCACTCAAAATATCTGTTTAAATAATCTGCGGTATCTTTAGTCACCTTAAAAGTCGTATTCAAATCATAAATTTTAAAACCGATGTAAGAATCGCTATATAGGGTAATAGTAGCAACATCGTAAAGAGTTCCGTCAGTATCAGTCTTTCCGTACTTAATCGTTTTCTCCTGTGCTAAATTGAAAGAACCAATTTCTATCGCTTTATCTGGCAATGTTTGCAATTTCCACTTATCTAAATCCAGAGCCAAAATAAATTTTTGAATATCATCTTTCGCAGTAATTGTTTCAATGATTTCTGATTGGGCGGAGGAAATAACCGTTATTCGTTGTGCTTTTTGTATACTGTCACTATAAGAGGATATATCTGTTTTTTTATTTAATTGACAACCACTAAGGAAAAGCGTCAAAATTACTATTATCATCCAAAAAAATCTTTTCATAAAGTTCTCCTTTCGTTTATCAGCCGTGGAAAAACACTATCTTTAAGAGATAATTAGTTGATGAGTAACCTCATTTTCTTTTTTCATGATATTCTTCATTCATAATTAATACTCTGTATGCTCGAACAATCCCAGACATATACACGCATAAAAAAGCTCCTGCGCCAGCTAATATCATTCCACATGCCAAAATAATATTATCTAAGATATACATTTCAGCAGGCACTATCATTGGACAAAGTAAAAATCCAATAGCAATCAAAGCAACTCCAATAAGGTTAAGAATATGAGCTAAATTCTTCTTATCAGCATAGGCAGATGTCAATTCGGATTTTACCGTTTTATCAAAAGATAATCTTTCCTTCCAAATCTTATGATATGGGTTATCTGCTAACTTTACAGAAAACAAGAGAATAATCCCCAAAATAACAACTGCCATGAATAATATCATACTTATCTCAGCCTTCCAAAAAGAAAGAGATAAACCACCAACGAATAAACCGATAGCGACCCCAATTTTTATCATTTTTCTTTTTTGATAAGAAAGAAATCCATCCGCCATTTCCCGACTGACATAAATTCCTTTTTCAGTTGGACTTATCTCTGGCTTTTGTGTATCCTCCTCATTAAGAAGATAATCCAAAGATACATGAAACAACTTACTCATTCGGACAATTTTTTCGGTCTCAGGATATCCTTTATCTCGCTCCCATTTACTTATTGCTTGTCTTGACACTCCTAACTGATAAGAGAGCTCTTCTTGAGATAGCCCCGCTTCTTTTCTCAATTCTTGTATTTTCTCTCCAAAAGTCATTTTATATTCCCCCTTTCTTCATTATCAGTATAAGTCTTTTATCAATAAAACACCACCAAAATGCGGTTGCTTTTCCGCAACAAGCCGTTGCAACCATGCATTACATACAATTTTTACAGTTTTTCACCATACTTAAGCTCAAATACCCGTCGTTACCAAATATACAGTTTTTTTATACTTTTTAATATTTCACCAATACCAGAACATTTAGTTTATCAATGTATAATAATTTCAGTTTTTATAATTTTTAACATTTTATCAATGCCCAGAGCATTCAATTTATCAATATATAATAATTTCAGCTTTCATAATTTTTAACGTTTCGCCAATACTCAGCTGAGAGAGAAGGCAGGTATCTGCCCAGCAAACGATAGAGAGTGGAGCGATTTTTCGATATACTTAGCTTTGCCGCTGGAGCACTGCCCCCGCACCGTAGGTGCGAGTTTGCGGGAGGCGGCATATATCAGCGTATGTCGAAAAATCGTGGGAACGAACGTGTTTGAGGGGCAGATACCTGCCTTCTCTCTCAGCGTCTGTCTCCTTACCACTACCTCCTCCAACAAAAACTTTCCACCCCCACTTGTTGAACCCCGCAAAATATGATAAACTATACATGAAATTAAATACAAATAACCTACCACAAAGACGTGCATTTTCCTGTGCGTCTTTTTTATTTTATCTACTTATTTAACACAGAAAAATTTAACACAAAAAACTTGATACAGCGAAAGGAGCTTTTATGAATCCCACTTTAGATTGGCTTTTAAATCAAAAAATTAATAACCTTCCATTCACTTGCCTAGCTGGCGAAAATGGCTTAAATAAAACAATCAGCAGCATTAATATCATGGACAATCCTGACACCGTTCCCTGGTTAAAGGAAAATGAACTCATTCTCTCAACAGGCTATATATTTATCTCCACTGATATTTATAAATCCATCATTCAAAACCTCCACGATAAAGGTTGCTGTGGTCTTGGAATTAAGATGCACCGTTATATGGAATCCATCCCGGAAGAAATGATTAAACAGGCAAATATCCTCGATTTTCCCATTTTTTCTATACCGTTTTCCACAACAATGGAGCAAATCATCAATATAGTTTATTATGAAATGTTCCGAAATGAAATGTCTGAAAGCGAACGGACGATGATATTTTACAGAGATATTTTAATGACTGCTATGAAACATCACAAAGCTCTCCCAGTCATCCAAAAACTCTCGCACGCTCTTTCTATGCCTGTATTCATGACAGACCCAGATTTTCAAATACTAGAATATTATATTTCGCCTGATGACGAGCTAGCGATACCAGTTCCCTTTTACCATCACTCAAACTATCTTTTTCCAGAAGTGGACTGTCTGTATTTAAAAGAACAAAAAACTGGTTCGGCTCCTGTCTTAGAACATGAGATTTCTTATCAGGAAATGCAATATAAATTTACTATTTTTCCTGTCTATCAAAAGAAGACTCTGCTGGGATATCTTGCACTTTTGGAGATAAATCATGTGCTTTCTGCGGCACAATATGATTTAATATCAAATCTTCAGTCTGTCTTAGCTATCATCTTTATGAGAAATCAGCTTACGATTGCCAGTGAATCTTTCTCGCATACTTCGTTCTATAATGAGCTCTTATCGGGAGTTATGCAAAATCCACAGGATATAGAAAAACTTTGTATTCAGTATGGGTTTGATTATAATTCAAGTAGAATTTGTTTTACTGTTCAGTCACAAAAATACCGCAATATGACTGTACTGCGTCAAAAACCATATATTAACCGACTCTTAGACCATATTCTCTCTATTTCTGATAAGTATCAGCTGAATATAAGATATACATTGTATAATCATAATCTTGTCTGTTTTCTTACTGGGAAAGAATCTTGTAAAACTGAAACTTCTGTTTTTGTTTCCTGTATTCAAAATATTGCAAAGAAACTTGTAAAAGAGGATTCTAGCATAAAAATTGGATATAGCCGTCCGCTCTCCCATGCGAATACGATTTATCAATCTTATATGGAATCTCTTCGTTCTATCGAATTAGGGCAGAAACTTCATTCGGATGAAAATATTTTCTCTTATGAAAATGATATTATTTATCATATTCTCTCTTCCAATATGACGACAGCGCAACTTTATGACTATTACTCTATGATTTTAAAAGTATTAGATGATTACGATATGCAAAATAATACGGATTTAAGCAAAACGCTTCACGCTTATCTGAAAAATAACCAAAATATTTCTCAGACAGCCAAGGCACTTTATATTCACCGCAACACTATGATTCACCGCATGGACCAGATTTGGGAAATCCTTTCTCTGGATTCCAAAAATTCTGACCATATTTATTTGATCCAAACGGCTTTTTATATAAAGGAATTATTGCAACTCTAGTTTTTATTGATTCAAATCAATTTTTAGATAAAAACTGATTGTAACTCTAAGCTTTATTATTTTAAATCGATTTTTAGATAAAAACTAGTTGTAACTCTAAGCTTTATTATTTTAAATCGATTTTTAGATAAAAAATAATTGTAACTCTAAGTTTTATTATTTTAGAAAGGAAAGATGAAAATGAATTTTGACAGTATTATTAGAGATGGAATTTTTATTACACCAAAAGGACGAGTTCGAGGAGATTTGGGGATTGTAAATGGTAAAATTATTGCTATTTCGACAGAAGGGCTAGAAGATGAGAACGCTACTATCTATGACGCGAAGGGAAATTTTGTCTTACCTGGCTGTGTGGATATGCATGTACATGTGAACGACCCTGGTCGAACGGAGTGGGAAGATTGGTCTCATGCCACGGCCGCTGCTGCCGCTGGAGGTATTACTACGATTGCAGATATGCCTCTAAATAGCTCTCCCGCCGTTACCAATACCGATAACTTGCATTTAAAGGAGGCTATTGCAAGCAGGGATGCCTATATCGATTATGTTCTCTGGGGTGGTCTTACGAATGAAAATGTGGAGGAATTGCCGTCTATGCAAAGGGAAGGGGTACTTCCGTTCAAAGCTTTTATGAGTGCGAGTGGAATCCCTGATTTTTCTTCTGCTGGAAATGAAGCTCTCTTATCTGGATTGGAAAAGACAGCTAAAACTGCATCTTTTATAGGGGTTCATGCGGAATGTGATTCTATTGCAAATTATTTAAGTGGAAAACTGAAGGCAGCGGGGCGCGTCGACCCTTTGGCTTGGGCACAATCCCGTCCTGTTTCTTGTGAGCTGGAGGCAATCCATCGTTTTCTCACTCTCGTATCTGTGTCAGGTGGCAATGGTCATATATGTCATGTCACTACGATTGAGGGAGCAAAAGTTATCCATGAGGCTCAAAAAAGAGGATTGCCTGTAACTTTTGAGACCTGTGCGAGTTATCTGACTTTTGCACAGGAAGATTTTGTAAAACAGGGAACTATCTTAAAATGTGCCCCTCCATTGCGTACCAAAGAGAACCGTGAGGGTCTCTGGGCACTTATCAAAGACGGAACGATTCCAATTGTCACTTCTGACCATTCTCCTTGTACATTGGAGCTAAAGGAAAAAGGCGCCGACAATATATGGAATGCATGGGGTGGTATCTCTAGTATCCAGACGACTCTTCTTGCGATGCTCACGGAAGGTTGTTATAAGAGAGGGCTTACGCTAGAAAGACTGACAGAAGTCTTTGCCATGAATCCCGCGAAAAGGCTGGGACTAGAAGGGAAAAAGGGAGCTCTCGTTCCTGGATCTGATGCGGACCTCGTGATTGTCGACCCAGAGGAAGAATGGATTTTTACTGAAAAACATCTATTGACGAAAAATAAAATTTCTCCTTTTATTGGTTCTAAAATGCACGGACAAGTATTATCTACCTTTCTGCGCGGGGAGGAAATTTTCCACAATCATACAATAATTGGCTCCCCAAGAGGAAAACGGGCATAAATAATATAAGTATTGATTTTCAAGTAAAAAAATAAATATCGACTCTCCAAGAGGAAAGCAGGTATAGAAAAAAAAGGGGCTGTCTACAGTCCCTTTTTTTACTGAAAAGTTGATATAAATTTGTTATAAAAAACATTGACTTACCGATGAGATAAAATCCACTTTTTATTTACTTGTCGTGACAAGTGATTTATCTACCTCGGATAGAAGGCTTGTATCTGTATAACTTGAATACTCAGGAATTTTACTAATATTTCCAGAATCGTGCATATATTCTGCATAGGCATCAATTCCCTCTGAGAAAGCGTCATCCCACTCCATCGAATACACATTTTCACTCATAATCATTTTCACTGTATCTTCGTCTGTCTCAACGGCTTTAGCAATAATTTTGACTGCCTCATCACGGTTTTCGTTAATATAATCAGTTGCACGAGAAAGTGCCTTCATAATGGCAACGACATCACCGCGATGTGTTTTCAAAAACTCGTCATTACAATGAAGTGTGGAGTAAAAAGCCATCCATGCCACATCACCCTCACAGTCTGATAGATAAGAATGAATACCGTTAAATAATAACTTACCTCCCTGGGCTACTGCCTGAGAACAGTATGGCTCCCAACATGCCATAGCATCTACATCGCCCTTCATAAGTGCAGCTAGCTGTTCTGAAGGGTCACAGTATACCCATTTAATAGAGTCGTAATTGACCCCGGTCGCCTCGCACATACTCTTGACTGCCATATTCACACCAGCGCCGTTAGACATTGCGATGGTTGCTCCCTCTAGCTGTGAGGATTCTGTAATATTTGTCTTTGGACCTGCCACTACACATTGTGTACCGCCACAGTTTGCCAAAGGCGCCAAAATCGTAAAATCTACACCGTTTGATTTAAGGGAAGTCGTCTGATACTGAGCCTCCGCACAGATAACTGCGGTTCCACCTGCCATCAAAGAGTTCATATCGGTACCAGTCTGAAGGAATTCAAAATCTACATTAACTCCCTCGTCTTTAAAATATCCCAGCTCGTCTGCAATAATCTGTTGTGCAGATATCTGAGGGTCATTGACACCCCAAAACTGAATTGTCTCACCAGAAAGTTCCTCATTTGCTGCGGATGAACTTTCCCCCGCCGCTGTTGTCTCTCCCGACGAATCTGCGGAATTAGAAGTCTCTTTGTTGCCACAAGCAGCCAAGGATAAAACCATAACGGATGCCATCATTACTGTAAAAATTTTTTTCCTCATTTTTTCTCTCCATTTCTTTTTCTTTTCTAAATCAAAGTTTTTCATATTGAAATCTTTTTATCCTAAATCATTTATGATGATGTTGGGGTCAAAAGGTCTTTTGACCCCTTTGATACCAGATTGCTCCGCATAATATGCTTCCACAATCTTCCATTTATTAAAACTAAAAAATCTAATTTCCATATAAAAAATCTAATCATCGTGTTCATTCTTTTATTCTATCGCATTATCCACAGAACCTTTCCAGCGGAATAATCTCTTTTCAATTGAAGTAATAATAAAATAAAACAAAGTATATAATAATCCAATCATGACGATGGCTAAAAACATATTATTCATTTTAAACCATGCTTTTGCGTTGATAATGACATATCCAAGTCCACTCGTGGCTCCCATCATCTCTGCCACAACCATGGCGGCAAAGGAACCTGATAGGCTGGCTTTAATTCCAGAGAAAATATTTGGCATCGCTGATTTAATAATCACTTTTGTAAATACCTGATAGGAGTTTGCCCCCAGACTCATCGCAGAGCGAATCAACAAAGGGTCTGTATTTTTCATTCCGTCCACCGCATAGTTTAATACAACCATGAAAGTAGAAAAAGCGATGATGACAAGCTTAGAAGATTCGCCGATACCAAACCAGATTACAACGGCTGGAAGAAGCGCTATCACGGGGATAGGCCCGATAAAATTCAAAATCGGACTAATCAAAGCCTCAAATTTTTTAAATTTCACAAAAAGAATTGCGACAATAAACGCTAAAGCTGTTCCTATCGTTACACCAAAGAATATTCGTCTTAAACTAACGATAATATTCGTCCATAGACTACCATCTGCTGCCATTTCCTGACATGCCTGCGCTATCGCAACCGGGGTAGGCAGATAGATAGGATTAAACCATTCAAAATATGTATTCATCCATCCGATTGCCTGCCAGATAACAAAAAAACCAATAATGGATATCACTCTCAACTGATTTTGCTGACGTTTTTCGGCATTTTTTCTCTCGATATTTTTCGTAGCAGAAACTTCATTCAATTTAATACTACTAACTTCCTTCTTTTTCATTGCTATTACTGTCATTTTCTGTACCTCCTTCTCATAACCGGTAATGTCAAAGACTACCTCATAAGTTTTTATTCATTAATCATATTGGTAATGGCACCGTCTGTGAGACGGCTCTCCAACTCAGTAACATATTCTATAAATTCAGAATCAGATGTATCTCTCGGGCGCCCCAACTGGATTGGAAGGTCCATATCTACCTGACCAGCTTTCAAAACGATAACTCTATCGGCCAGATAGACAGCTTCTGGTACCGAATGTGTAATAAATACGACTGTCTTCCCTGTTGCGGACCAAATATGTTCTAGTTCCTTTCTCATATTATCTCGGGTTAAAGCATCCAAGGCTCCAAGTGGCTCATCCATAAGAAGAACCCTCGGGTCATTTGCCAAAGCTCTGGCAATTCCCACTCTCTGTGCCATTCCACCTGAGAGGCTGCCTGGGAATTTATCTCCATATCCCTCTAATCCGACAAGCTCAATATATTTTTTCGTTGTCTTCGCAATCTCCGCCTTGGATTTCCCCTTGACTTGTAAACCAAATCCAATATTTTGCTCTACGGTATACCAGGGGAATAATGCGTGATGCTGAAATACAACTCCTCTGTCTGCATCTGGTCCTTGTACTAAATCACCATCCACCAAAATCTCTCCCAAATCCGCCTTCAAATATCCAGCCAATAAATTAAGCAGAGTAGATTTTCCACAGCCTGATTTTCCTAATACACAAATAAACTGTCCTGTCTCTATCTTCAAATTCAAATTTTTCAAGACATATTTCATTTGACCATCCACTACTTCAAAACCTTTATGCAAATTTTTAATTTCCAATCCCATTCTTGACACTCCTTTTTAAAAGCAAAAAGACGTTTCGTTCCTTACTGTCTGGAACAAAACGTCTTCGTTTCTTTGATGGTGTACAGTATAAGATATAAAAAAATAAATGTCAAATTTCAAAAAATTGAGAATTTTCATTTTTTTAAATCTGTTTTAGACTCGTATTTTGGAAAAAAATGTTGATTTTTTTGTGATATTTTTCTTAAAACTTTCTTAAATCTCCTGAAAAATACGACATATTTTCTAATAAAAAATTTTTTTTGAATTCTGTGAATTTTTATGCAATGTGCAGGATGCACATTATAAAATTTGATTTTTTGTGCAGGATAATTTTGTGAAAGCTCCGTCAAGTAGCTGTACAGATGAGAAAGCTTGCTTTCATAGATTATCTCGACAGTTCTAGCAATGTCTCCGCCAATAAGTCTGTCCCAACCGCAATATCCTCAAAATCTGTCCACTCCGCTGGACTATGACTAATCCCGTCTCTGCTAGGTACAAAAATCATACCGACAGGAGCAAATTCTCCGATAAAAAGAGAATCATGATAGGCTCCACTCACAGTATGCATATAGCTTAAATTTTCATTTTTACATTTTTGTTCTAAAACATCAATAATTTTCTTCTCACATTTCATCGGGGTATCATTGCTCTTATTCTCTAAGAAAACCGAAACTCCCCTCCGTATTTTAATCTCATTTACCATATGGATAAACTGTCCCATGACATATGTTTTGGAGTCAAAATCGCAGTCTCTCACATCGATGGACATACGAACCTTTCCTGGAATAACATTCACTGCATTTGGGCTCACATCGACATAACCGACAGTGCCCGTAGTATAGGCACTTAGCCCATTCTTTGCGCATTCCTCCAGAGCGAGCGCAATCTCGGCCGCCGCCATAAAGGCGTCATTTCGCTCTTCCATCGAAGTTCCCCCTGCATGAGATTGCTGTCCCTGTATCGTGAGAATTAAATTCGACGGCGCACAGATAGCGTCCACAATGCCAATCGTTTTTTGTCTCCTCTCCAACTGAGAGCTCTGCTCAATATGAAGCTCCAAAGCCGCATAGACTTCTCCCTTTTGAACAGGAATCTCGTCAAATTCATCCACCGAAAATCCATAAGTTCTTAATAATGTCTCAAGGGAATTGCCATCCATATCATATATTTTTGACAAGTCTTTTTTTGTCAGATGACCAGCCATCGCCCGGCTTCCAAGACATCCCATTTGAAAACGAGTAGATTCCTCCGCAGTATAAATTCTGACGCATAAATCTCTTCTATGAGGCGCACCAGATTGTCGAATCAACCTCAACGCCTCCATGCCAGCGACTACACCGGCCACACCGTCAAACATCCCCGCCTCAATGACAGTATCGATATGTGAACCTGTCCAGACTGGTGCCAGAGAGGAATCTGTCCCGACAAGACGACCACATATATTTCCGATTCCATCCACTGTAACTTGCAGACCGATTTGCTCCATCTCTTTTTGTATATAGGTTCTAAGCTGCATCTCCTCTTTGGACAGCGCCAGCCTTGTCGTCCCAACTCCCTTTATTTTATAGGTGTCTATCTGCCTAATCCAGCTTTCAATCTGATGTATATCTGCTTTTTTCATCTTTTTATTCCTTATATCTCTACATCTCTATTACAGTCTTTGGAATAAATATAGGCGAAAGGCTCCCTGCCCACACCGTAGGAACACTGTGGACAATATGCACCAAACCATACAAAATCATCCTTCTTAATTCCCATCCAAGTCTTATCAAGTAGATACATTCCCTCGCCAGACAAAATATACATGCCATGCTCTTGTACATGAGTCTCCACGATAGAATGACTTGCCCCCGGCTCAAAAGATAAAATATGCATATTCATATCAAATCCCAAATCCGTAGGAAGTAAATCTTTGATAAATACATTTTCCATATCATCATAAATCATATATTCCATATCATTGACATTTCCGACGACAGTTCTCGCCTCATGTCCTTCAATCGGAATATATCTTTGTTTATACAAAAGAAGCTTTGCATCATCCCCCATATTTTCAAACATCATGCCAATTCCGGCAGGGGCAAATGCATATCCGCCATCTTTTAACTCATAATCTATGCCATCAATCGATACTTTTATATTTCCAGATATAACATAGAGAAAACTCTCCTCATATTCTGCTTTTCCAAAACGGTCTACCGTCTTTCCCCCTTTGGACGCTTCTACCACATACTGAACAAAACTTGCTCCCATCTTTGGAGATGCCACAATGCTCACTCTGCATCCTGTAATATATGGAATTACATTATTTACCAATCCATTTGGGGGAATGACCGCCCATAGTCCTGGATGAACCTCTGCTCTTGTTCCTAATAAATCATTTCTATATCCCATTCTTTTTTCCTCACTTTCCTCTTCGATCACTTTATAATGATATTCGGGTCAAAAAGTCTTTTGGCCCCTTTGATACCAGATTGCTCCGCAAAACTTGCTCCCACAATCCTTTACAATTTTTCTATAAAATCAACAGCAATAAGCACCGCTTTCGCCAGATTTCTCTCATCACTGTACTCCTCTGGTATATGACTTCGTCCTCCCACACTTGGCACAAATAACATCGCCGCATCCACCGCTTTCCCGATAATCGCTGCGTCATGTCCCGCTCCGCTATTCATGAACATAGAACTATATCCCAAACTCTTGGCACAGTCTCTCAATAATTGTACCCATTCTGGTTTCATCTTCGTCACCGTATTCGTCATCGTCGGCTTCATCGAATATTTAAAACCATCCGCCTCTTTTTCCTCTAATCCTCGCTCAATACTTGCGATACATTCCTTCAACCACTGCTGGTTTGCACTTCTGACATCAATGGAAAAAACGATTTTTTCAGGTACAATATTAATCTCATTTGGATATACATGCATTTCTCCGACTGTGCCGACCATTCCTTCGTGCTCCACTACAAATTTCTTTAAGTCAAATATTATCTCCATCGCCGCCATCACGGCATCTTTTCTCGTATCCATCGGCTGTGTGCCGGCATGGTCGGCTTTTCCGACAATAGTAATATAATACCGCTCAATCGCCACAATGTTCTCTACAATGCCGATTTCCTTTTTTTCACGCTCGAGAATTGGTCCTTGCTCCACATGGATTTCGAGATATCCTTTCCAGTTCTTTCTCGGGCGCTCCGCCCGAATCAAATGTTCTGGCTCCAACCCATAAAAAATCATCGCATCATAGTAAGAGATTCCATTTTTATCGACATACTGCTTTAAGTCATCCGTGGACCATTTTCCTAAAAATGCCTTGCTAGAAAGATATCCTCCACCAAAACGGGCTCCCTCCTCATCATTTAACCCCGCAATTTCCAGAGTATAGGGAGGAATCTGATTATTTCGGATATAATATGCCGCAATCTCAATCCCACAGAGAACACCTGCCATGCCATCGTAGGCGCCTCCATGCTCGACCGAATCATAGTGAGAGCCAATCATAATGCGCTCATCTGATTTGCCCTGCAAAACACCTATGATTGCTCCTGAAGCATCCTCTGTCACAGAAAGTCCCAGTTTTTCCATACAATCCTCAAGATAATGCACACATCTTTTCGCTTCCAGAGTAAAAGGAAGTCTAGTCACTCCGCTTCCAGGCGTGGATGTCATCTTTTTCGTATCGGCAATATATCTCTCAATCCTGCCCGTGATAAACTCCAACTGGTCTGTTTTCACACTCATCCTCATATCTCCTCATCTATTTTTTTCATTAATGCTCTCATCATCTCATCTGCATCTGCCACCACCCCATAATCGGCGAAAGAAAAAATGGCGGCATTAGGGTCATTATTTATCGCGATAGTGACC
Organism: Blautia sp.; assembly: GCA_030841965.1. Classification (GTDB taxonomy): domain Bacteria; phylum Bacillota; class Clostridia; order Lachnospirales; family Lachnospiraceae; genus JAUUSJ01. Next base: position 15,414 of record JAUUSJ010000043.1, on the reverse strand, counting down.
TCTGTGTCACGCACTCCTTCTGTATGCTGAATCGCGCCAGAAACGCCAAAAAACAGACAGGTTTTTGGATGAACCGTATAGCCAGTCTGACCAATTTGCTGCTCGAAATCGATAAACCCATTATCCACCAATGGACGAGTGCCGCCTACGGCAGCTCCCATTTTTTGTGCCAAACTCTTTGCCAGCTCAAAACCATCTCCCTCAATTGCTCCTTTACCCAGAGAGAGAATATGTTCTGCATTTATAATAGAATCCGTCTGTTGCTCCACAATTTCCACCAATTCTATCCCAGAAGTCCCCATATCTATCGTCTCAACCGAAACATCTTTTGCTCTTCCCCTTGGCTCCTCCTGGTAAATTCCAGTGACTAAACTTACCATCGCTGGGACTTTGCTCTCCTTCGTCACTACCATCGCATCATTTCCAAAAGCTGGTTTTTCCTGCTTAAATATATTATCTTCCATATATAGTCTTGTGCAATCTGCGGTAAGCCCTATATCTAAGATAGCCGCCACTCTCGAAAAAAGAGATTTTGCCGTCATCTCCGCCGGAATTATAACAATATACGGCTCTCTTTCTCTCAAAAACCTAGCAATCGCCTCAGACCTTATATCCTCCTGAAATATATTCGTCCCCTGATTTTTTATGATTACGGTAGATAAATCATCCCAGGCAAGCTCTTCTTTTAAACTCTCATCCCCGATAGTAAATACAGTGATTGTCTCTTCTAAGTTTAAACTTCTCGCCGCAGTAACCAATCCCGCCGTATAGGGTTCTATTTTCCCATCATTTTGATTTGCATAAATATAAATTCCACTCGCCATAAATTATCCCCTCGCTTCTTTTATCATTGCCAAAATCTTATCTGCTGCCTCTTCCAAACTGCCAGAAATCATCTCACTATGTTTTCCCGTCTGCCTCCGAAGATAAGTGTCTATAACAAGGGATTTGGCACCCTCAAATCCTATTTCCTCTGGATTTATATTTAGCTCTTCATTTGTCATATAATGGATTTCCTTTTTCTTTGCCTTCATCTGATTACGCAATGTCGGCAAAATAGGAGTATTACACCCAAGAGATATCGTCACAAGTGCTGGAAGCTGAACTTTTATAAAAGCTAATCTCCCTTTCCAAGACTTATAGACAGAGAGTTTTTGACTTTCCAAATCAGAAATTTTCTTGACATCCGCCACAGAGGGTACTCCAAAAAGCTCTGCCATCATAGGACCCACCTGACTTGTAGCGCCGTCAGAGGCCAATGCCCCGCAGACTATCAAATCATACTTTCCATTTTTTTCAATTGCCTTTTTTAATACCTTTGCTGTTCCAAGAGAATCCCCTCCCGCAAATACCCTGTCCGTGACCAAATACGCCTCATCTGCACCCATTGCCAATGCGGTATATAAAATAGTTTTCGCTCCGTCGGCACCCATTGTAAATACATCAATCGTCCCGTTTACTCTTTTTTTCAACTCAATTGCCTCCGTCAATGCGTTCAAATCGGCTGGATTCATCATCATCTCTGCATTTTCTCGAATCAGGCTATGAGTGGTCGAATCTATTTTCACCTTATCAGACATAGGGACCTGTTTGATACATACTGCAATTTTCATAAATAAAATCCTTTCATTTCTCATAGACCAAAACCCACTTTCCCTCAACAGTGGAAGAGGTCTTGTAAACTATCCTGTATCTCGTCAAATTTCAGCTATCATTTTAGCAGACGACGAAATGCCCATTCTTCCAAGAGCAGTGTAGATTCCCCTCTCATAATATATTTTGCCAAATCTCTACTCACTGCCGGTGCCTCAATCACACCATTTCCACCATAACCTGTCGCAAGCAAATAATTTTTAAGCGGTGTCTCTCCAATAATCGGAAGAAAATCCCTTGTCTCCGCACGGTAGCTTAACCAGGAAGATACTAATCCGCCATCTGCCATCTCAGGAATATAGTTATCCATCTGGTCAAATAAAAATTCAATAAAATACTCATCCGTACCACCAGTCTGAGGCAATTCATCCGGATTCCACTGTCCCGCATGCATTGGATTATCTAAGTCCATAGAAAGATGAGATTTGCAAATAAATACATTATCCCCTGCGCGCAGACCATAAAATGTTGGATATTTAATGACAGGGAAGATATATCCCTCTCTCTTTACCGGAGGAGCCATGAAAAACGCCTCCGCCTTCGTATGCCAGATAGGAATATCCAACCCTGCCAGCTCTCCGGTCATACGGCTCCATGGTCCAGTACAATCTACAATTACATCAAACTCATAGCTTTTCCCGTCAGAAGTCCTAAGACCAGTTACCGTATCATCTTGCCTGATTAGTTCTGTAACCGCTGTTCCAGTCAGGATAGTTCCTCCATTTGCCTGCATTTTCTTTGCGAAGGTATTGGATATCATAGTGCCGTCAAAATATCCGTCATCTTTTGTATAACCTGCACCGAGGATTTCATCTGTATTGATTCCCGGTAAGATTTCTTGTATTCTCGCTTTGTCTGTGATATATTCCCCTGTATAACCTGCGGACTTCGCCAATGCAATCCCTGTTTTGATGCATTTTTCTACTTCTGGTGACGTGGCGACTACGAGAGTGCCCGTCTTATCAAAACCAGCGGAACCCGGCTCCTCTGCTTCCATTTTTAGATATGTCTCAAAACCGTAGAGACGTACGTCCCAGTATCTATTATTTAAAGAATCGTCAAAAAGACAAACTGTACCTGCTGATTTTGCTGTCGTTCCGCAACCAATTCTATCTTTTTCAAATAAAGTGATTTCTGCGTCCTCGTATAAACTTAGATTATATCCAAGCGCCGCTCCAGAAATACCACCGCCGATAATTCCAATCTTTTTACTCAATATTTTATCCTCCTATCAGAAAAATTTTCGATGAATTTGGGATGAATGAAGTTTCCTATTTAGAGTTTCCTACTCAGAATTTGCTGTTCAGACTTTCCGATTCATCTTATGACTCATTATAATGAATCATATTTTTGCGAGCAACGGACAACCTGCCCCTATCTTTTTGGGAGTGGGTGTGCAGTATGCACATTTTAAGGGTATCAGTTAGGGGGATAATTAAAGAATGGGGGACAGATAGGATGGCAAGAGACGCTAAGAGAGTTGGATATCGATGGGATGGGAAGAGACGCTAAGAGAGCAAGCGGCTATCTCCTCCGCAAACACGTTCGTTCCCACGGTTTTTCGACATACGCTGATTTTTGCCGCCTCCCGCAAACTCGCAGCTACGGTGCGGGGGCAGTGCTCCAGCGGCAAAGCTAAGTATATCGAAAAACCGCTCCACTCTCTATCGTTTTCGGAGGAGATAGCCGCTTGCTCTCTTGGCTGTGTATTGGCGAAACAGTATAAAATTATTCTTTTGTAAACGCTTGATTTTTGTATTCTTTTACAGTGTATTCTAGAAGAACTTTCAGACCATTCCTGCCTTTTACATGGAATAATATCATGCTACCAAAGTCAAAAGGTCTTTTAAACCCAACATCATATCATTTTGATTGCACTCCTTGCATAATTTTCCAAAGGTAGATATACTATAGTAAGAAAATTTGTTTATGGAGGAATTATAATGGGAAGAAATTATATAATGGGTCAAGATGAATTAAAGTTTACAGTATTTTTAATTCATCAGTTATCTGAATCATGGCATATGTCATCAAATAAGGTTTATGATATTTTACAAAGAAAAGGAATTTTAGATGATTATATTATTCCATGTTATGATGTTTTACATACGTTGGGAAGTCAGTGCTTAGTGGAAGATATTAATGAATTTGTAAAGGAACGAGGAGGATTCTAAAAAATCATACAAGGTAGTGTGAGTATGACAGATTACGAAAATTTAGAAAAAATATACAAGCAAAATTTAGAAACTGATATTATAAAATATTTGGCAGAACGCAAAAAAAATTAGTATTCGTGATACAATGGATATATACTATCGAAGTAAATTATCTGCTCAGATTAATGAAGGAGCATATGGGATAGAAAATATGAATTATAAATATCTAGTAGAAAATTTGATAGAAAACGAGTGTTTTTCACAGGAAAATAAATAATCAATAAACTGTTCTATTCATTCTATTGTATAATCTCCTTTTTCTAAATGGATGTGAGCATTAATCATGTGGTATTTCACTCTTCCATGTCGCAATCTGTAAAAATAGTTTTTCCATATTAATTTTGGAGAAATCTGTTGTATCAACTTTAATCTGTCTGCCATTAACTCCAAAGGCATCAAATCCCCTGTGATACTTTGAAAATCTATTGCGGTAAAATTACCTAAAAAATAACAATCATAATCCATTTTCCCAAAGTGATTATGATTGTTATTTCTTTTTCAACTACAACCAATATTAGAACGTATTTTTTTTAATTTTCTACTATTTTTATATTTACCTAGAACCATTGTTATCACTACCATAGAAAAAGTACTCACAACCAGTATAAGATACCTCTCTTTTTCAAAAATAATGCATATAATGACAATTAGCAAATCTATAAATAAAAATGCCTTTAATTGCCTTCTAAAAAACTTATTTTCCTCTGCATCTACCTGTCTATTAATATTCTCTACAGGATACAAATAATAAACGAATAATTCCAAACCTATAAATATAACAAATCCAATAAAAACTGGAAATTTTATAACTTTAGTTATTCCCAAAATAATAGAAAATGTCAAACATGATAAAATTAAACAAGACCAATACTGGTCTAAATGCAATCCTCCTGCATAAGACCTTAGAGGAATAAAAATAATAAAGAATAATATACCCTCTACTATCATATGTAATACACAAGCTATCAAAAAACTAATAAATAAGTTAAATCCCATCTCCAATGCAATTACAAATCCATATTCATATATATCTCGTTCCGCTTCTTTTATCACGCCCTTATTTATAACATAATCCGTTAAAAAATTTGCAATCTTATTCATATTTAGAATTTTCTAAATTTCTTAACATCCATAGGCTGTTTTGGTTGATGATATACAAAAGCACACCTACTATTCGCAACAGATGAAAGAGCTGCTGTTACCACAACAGATAATGCATTTGCTAATACTGGTTTACTATTTGTTTTTTTTTGTTATTTTCATTATTTTATCCTCCTCATTATATATTGAACTTTTATTAACACGTTTTTATTATATCAATTTTATAATAAAAAAAAACACCACATGTCAAAATTACGGGATTTACTGTCAAAATTCCCCCAAATTCATAATAATCGTTATGGAAAAAACATTATTTGTTGTATCAATATAAACTTCTCCTTGATACCGTTCCACCACCCTCTTAATAGAATTTACTCCGTAACCATGCCTACTTACTTCTTTTTTGGTAGATAATAAATTTCCATTTTTATCTTTTTTAATACAATGTTCATATGAATTCTTCACCACCAACACAAAAGCTTCTCTTTTTACTCCCATAGAAATATATATATTCTTTTTGTCTGATTCACATTTCTTGACTGCCTCAATAGCATTATCTATAGTGTTTCCTAATATAATTCCTATATCGCATTGATTGATGGGCAAAATCTCTGGAATAAAGATTTTTAAATGAAATCTAATCCCCTGTTCTTTTGCAACAGCATACTTAAAATTAATAATTGCATCCACAATATTATTTCCACTATTACAAATTTCTTCGTTTATATCACATACATAAATAATCCGATTTAAATTTTCTATTACATTGACTCTATCACCATTTTCCACACTATTTTTTAATGCAACTAGCTCATTAACCAAATTATGTTTTTCCTCGTAAAAATTTTCCATTATCTTTTTTTGTTCTTCTGTACTTCTAGAAATAATATCTATTCGTTGTGCATATACTGTTTTTTCTTTTTCAAACATAAAATTTTCAGTTAATTTCGTATATATTTCAAAAATAATCATATTAAAAATTAACAAAATACTAAATGTAATCATAGATAAAACAACATTATATTGATTTATCTTTGAGTAGAACTCGTTCACTGCAATATATATACTTCCAATCGGTATAAATAAAATGACAAAATAATATTTAACAGGAATACATTCACTGCTTCTTTTTTCTCCCCATATAGAAAATAAATAAATTCCAATAATCATCAAAATTTTTGATATAATTTCCCCAATCAAGTTCACTCCTTGATATCCAATAGAAATATTATTAACACAAAAAAATACAAACATCTCAACTATTGACCATAGGGCATAAAATAAAATGACAATAAATAACTTTTCTTTTCCTTTTTTTTCGTAATTACTAATAGAAATACCCAAAACCAATATAATATTAACTATTGTTGTCCATACACAAGCAGTTCCACTGCGAAACTCCACAAATATTTGAAACACACAGAAAATTAGCCACATTAATATTGATAAAATTCCTTTTTTCTCAGGCTCAAAAAAATTGTCCAAAAATTTTTTCACAATCCAAGCTGTTACAAGCACCATAGTAAAATGTAAAACATACTCTTCAAGATTAAACATCAACCTCTCCTCCCAACAACATACTATACTGATAACTAAATTTTTTCTGTCTATCTTCACTAATTGGCAATTTTATTCCATTGACTAAAGTTACTTCCGTCTTTGAACGTGATTTAATCAAATAATAATTCACAAGATATGATTGATGAATTCTCATAAAAGGGATTTTTCCATCCGATAATTTTATTTCTACCTCTGACAACTTGCCATTAAAAGTATCTATCTCTCCACTTCGATGATAAATACTTATCTTTCTTCCACGACTTTCAAAATATAAAATATCCTTACATGGAATCTTATATTCTTGATTTTTATAGCGAAATATAAAATAAAACATTTTATTACAGATTTTACGATTTGCTTTTAAAAATGTTTGGATAAATATTTTTTCATGAATCGGCTTTTTGATAAATGCAAATACATCTAGCTGAAATAACTCCATCATATATTTATCATAACCTGATACATAGATGAATAATACATTCTCGTCCATCTTCCGTATATTCTTAGCGGCAGTAATCCCATCTCCGTTTTTCATCTGAATATCTAAGAAAATAAGATCATATTTTGTTCCAAGTAAAATCTCTTTTTCCAATAATTCTCCGCAATAAAAAACATCAATATCCACAGGAATACTTTCTCTTTCGCAAAGATTCAAGATTATATTTTCAATCTGATTAACAATCATATTTTCATCATCACAAATCGCAAGCTTTATCATCCTAGTCCCTTCTTTACCAAAACATATCTCCCTTTAATTCGTTATTGGAAGAACAATTCTCTTTAAATTCACTCTTCAATTTTACAGTGTTTCACCGCATAATCTAAAAGCAATCCTATTAATTCATTTCTACTATGTCCTGTCTGCATGGATATATTCTCAATTTGAATAACCACATCTTCTTTTAATCTTACAGAAAATACCCTATAACCATCCTCACCCTTTGGTCTTTTAGGCTTTATAATTAAATCATCATTACTCATATCATACCTCCTCTTAAACATATTTTATGCTCACTCACTTTCTGTTTATGTGTTATAAATTATGTTAAAATTTATGTTTAATATTATCGGTTAGGTTGATATTACTCTAGATTCTAAAATTTAATATACTAATCAGTTATAATTGTAAAATTAAAACAAGTAAAAAAATATATAACACTAAAGAAAACATTAGACAAGTGAAAATTAAAATAGTGAAACTTGATATTTGAATCTTTGAAGAAAATATAAAAGAGCAAAACATATAATATTTTTATGGTAAAGAATAATAATAAAATATTGGAAGCTATAAAAAATTGAAGAAAAAAATGAAAGTTAAGAAATTCAAATTTTGATGTAAAAACTTTACAAATAAATCTAAAAAAAATACTCTGTGTTACATTATTTTCCTTTACAATCGTATCACAGAGTATTTTTTATTTATAACTCATTTATTGTATCTGTCACTGCCATATTTCTCATGCGCTTTGATGGGGCATAAACGGAAACAATCGTTGCACCAACGACAAAGAATATTATAATCAGAAGTGCTTGCACTGGAACACTCCAGGTATAATAAGGATAATGAGTCGTGATTATTTTATCATACATAAATTTATGAAGGGGTAATCCTACCATACAGCCAATGATACCACCAACCAAAGCATAGGTAAACGCTTCTGCTGCTATCATCTTTGTAAGTTGCCATCCATCCATGCCGACGGCTCTCATAGCTCCATATTGTTTCGTTCTTGCTGATACACTCATAGAAATGCTATTTATAATATTTAATACTGTAATCAAGACAATAATTACAAGAAATCCATAAATGAATAGACTAAATGCCCAGTATGTACTTCTGTCACCTTCGTCACGCCTGTCCTGAAATTCATATTTTCCTTTTATTAAATCGTGGATTGCCGATACTTCTTTATCGGTCGTGCTCTTCTTTACTTGTATATCAATGATAGAATAATTCTGCTCACCTGTTAATCTTGTAAAAGTCTCTTCTGAGCAGACGAGTATAACTTCTCCATTGGTACGACCACTATTCGAAAAAGGGCTGTATTTTAGCATACCAGCAATCTCTACTTTAGAATCGCCTAACTGTATTTTATCTCCAATGCTAATAGGACTTTTTTCATCCCAAATTGCCAATGCATAACCATTGTCTCCATATACTTTTGACAAGTCGCTACCTTTTCTAAGCATATCATCCTTCGGTAACCAATCTAATTGAAGTTCACTATAAGAAATAAGGTCAACTGTATTCTGTTTAGTTTCTGTATAAAATTTTGCTGGAATATCTGATTTGTACATTCGTCCAAACACATGATTTACAACTTCCATTGCACTAATTTCATCAATCAGTTCATGGTCTATCGTATTTGAGCCGTCACTGCTCACAATTGAAAGGTCAGGAGAAGCGACTGACGTTGGAAGGAGATATCCCAGTAATTCTACCAATACAGAAAAACATAAAAATAAAATAATACTTAAAGCAAAGGAACCCGACATAAGAATCAAATTCTTTTTTGCTGATATAGTATGGGAAACTCCGAGAGTTGATTCAATTTTCAAAAAATGTAGTTTTGCTCTATGTTGCTTCTTCTTATCCTCTATATTGCCAGCCACTGCCGCTACAGGCGAGACTTTAGAGGCACGCTTTGCTGGCGATTGCGCAGCTATCAATACAGTCAAGGCACCTACTAATACACCACTAATAATACCAGTTACACTTACTCCAAAAACAGGAAATTCTGAAAATTCTCCACCGACAAAGTATTTTAGCACCGCATTTAAAATCCATGAAGTTATAATGCCAAGTAGCACACCTATTGGAATGGCTACTTTACACCAATTTAAAGCTTCCAATCTCACAAAATGAATCACCTGTTGTTTACTCATACCGATGCAACGCATCATTCCAAAAAATTGTGTTCTTTGGGCGATTGTACTATTTAAGCTTCCCGAAATCATAAGAACTCCTGCAAGTAAAACAAGAAAAAATAAAATGAAAACAAAAGGATAAAGATTTCGTATCATCGTATTATCACTCAATCCTGCCAAGCCCATAAGTATAGAATTTTGTTCTATATCGGTATCTGTAATTCCACATTGCTTTTTTATTTCATTCATCGCTTTTTTCATATTAACATGTTTCTTAAACTGCACATAATAGGAGGCATTTCCCGAATCGCCATTTTCCCGAATAATTTTACGAAATGTTGATATATTGATAAATGCACCAATTTGTTTTTCTTGTTTTACAAGTAGAGCAGTTGTCTCACCACCATTGCCGGTTACGTATCGACTATCATCACTTCTAAAACCCGTCACATAAAATTTATAGCTTCCAGCTGGCGTATCTAATACAATCTCACTACCTATATCTGCACCGATAAGCTCTTTCGCATTTGGGGTAAGTATCACTTCATTATCTGCCTGTATACTAGAATTCTCGTCAAAATAGCTCATAATATCTGTCTGAAATGTCTCTTCAATACCACATAATACTGTCTGCCTTCCATCAATCAGATATTGCTTATCCATATCAAGATTTACCACATCATACCACGATGCAGCAGCTACATCAGAACGTGACTCTATCATCTTTGCTTCTTTCTCTGTCATATTTTCCATTCGAATCTGCCAATCCCCGTGGATTTCTTTTGTATGCATAGTTTCACTTCGCACAGCCATCTCTGCCGTACTGAAAATAACTGTCACAAGAAACACCGCAAAGATAATACATAAAACTGTCATGCGGTTCTGTCTTCTATGCACCTTTGCAGAAATTGGAATAAGGCTTAAATAGCTTTTCATTCACTGCACCTCCCAAAATCAGTCAGCACACCATCTGATACCTGTAATACCCTATCTGCCACCTGTGCGATACTCTGGTTATGCGTAATCATGATAATCGTTTGCGCATACTTCTTCGATGCATTTTTTAGTAGAGTAATCACTTCACTACTGTTTTGCGTATCCAAATTTCCAGTTGGCTCATCTGCAAGAATTAAAGAAGGACGTGTGATAAGGGCACGTCCAATTGCGACTCTCTGCTGTTGCCCTCCAGATAGTTGACTTGGCAGATGATTCCTACGTTCTTTTAAATTCAGTACTGTTAATAACTCTTCCAGATACCTTTTATCTGGTTTTTGATAATCCAACAGTACTGGGAAAATAATATTCTGCTCGACAGTCAGTTCTGGAATTAAATTAAACGCCTGAAAAATGAACCCAATATTCCTTCTGCGAAATATCGTAAGTTCCCTCTCTTCCATCAAAAAAATATCATTACCATCAATAAATACACTGCCAAAAGTAGGAGTATCCAATGCTCCTATCATATTCAAAAGCGTGCTTTTTCCAGAACCAGATTCTCCAACTACAGCAACAAACTCGCCTTTTGACACAGAAAAATTAACATTCTTTAAAGCTTTTACCTCTGTCTCACCATCGCCATAAGTCTTAGAAATCGATTGAACTTCTAATAAATCCATAATATAAACACCTCTTTCTATCATTTTAAATCATATGATGTTGGGGTAAAAAGACCTTTTGACCCCTTTAATGCTGGATTGCTCCACATAATGTGCTCTCTCAATCCTCATCATATGGAAAGAGTATCATAATTTTCCTACTATAAAATGAATTTTAGCCTACAATTTTGTAGGAATTAAAAAGTTAATTACAAAAGTTGTACCTTGTCCCAATTTCGTATTCACCTCAACTGTCCCATTATGAGCTTCAATAATTGATTTTGCAAGTGGAAGTCCAAGCCCAATTCCCTGTGTATCCTTTGAAAATCTGCTGCGATAAAATCGCTTAAAAATATAGTTTAAATCTTCTGGATGGATACCACTTCCATTATCTTTTACCATAATTTGAACAACAGATGCTGATTTTCTCCATTCCATCCAAATACAAGATCCTTTTTGAGTATGGTCGAGAGCATTTTTTACAATATTATCAATCGCCTCTATTAGCCAGCTGCGGTCACATAATAAAGTAATATCATCATCACCCATTAAGATAATGTCTTTCCCCTCATGTTCTGCTCGAAACAGAAAATGCTTTTTTACACTTTCTAATAATTCGACTATACTCTCTATTTTTTTATCAAGCGTGATTGCTCCCGCATCTAATTTTGCAATTTTTAAAAGATTTTGTATCAAGACTTCAATTCTATCTAACTCCTGCTCAGAAAGATTAAGAAACTTCTGAATTTCTGGCATTTCCTTGGTTTCCTCTTGCAATATACCATTATAAATATTGAGAGCAGCAATTGGAGTTTTCAATTGATGCGAAATATCAGATATGATATTCTTTAAAAACTCTTTTGTTTTCCATTCATCCTCCGTACGAGCATTCAAAATAGAAGCAAGTAAATTTACTTCATGAAATAATCTATACAGCTCCCCCTCTTTATTACATTCTATATGTACATTAGGTTTTCCCGCAATATATTCCATAACTTGTCGCACAGCAGACTCGATTATCTTATCCTGCGACATAAAATATCTATAACAGATTATCAATATTAAAAGAAACATACATAAGGAACATAAGAATATATAAAAATCACGATTCTCCACTTTTCCTAAAATGAGAACGATAGAAATAAAACTAAACAAAAAGACAGATATTAATATTTTATAAAATAATAATTTAATTTCCTTATTTGCTAATATTCTCATTTTACACCTTCATCCACACTATTCCATTTATATCCCATACGACGAACCGTTATGATTCTTTTAGGATTACTTGGATCCTCTTCAACTTTCACACGTAATCTGCGTATATACACAGTGAGTGTATTATTATCCACATAATTTTCACCATAATCCCATAATCTATTCAAAATCTGCTCTGGCGAAAGTACGATATCAGGATTTTTCATAAAAAAACAAAGCAACTTATATTCGCCTGCCGTCAATTCAATCTGTTTATTATTTTTATACACCTCTCCCTTTAAAAGCTTAATTTTTATCCCATTAGAATTCAGTTCTATATCTTCTTGATTAAAATTATCACTTCTGCGAAGCAGCGCATTTATTCTTGACATAAATACAGCCAATTTAAATGGTTTCGTAATATAATCATCACCACCAATATCAAGTCCCATTATAATATCCGTTTCTTCATCCGCAGCTGTAAGAAAAATAATAGGTACCTTTGATTTCTCACGTATTTTTTTACAAATATCAAAACCAGAACCATCAGGCAAGGATACATCCAAAATTACCAAATCATATTTTTCACTTTTCCACATTTTATCTTCCTCACAGCTAGTACGAGCAATATCCAACATATATCCCTGCTTTTTAATTGCAAAAGATAATCCGTTTATTAAACTTAAATCATCCTCGACTAATAGAATTCGCTTCATTTATGTTCACCATCCTTTTTACTATCTCTATTAAGATAATTATATGTGGAAATCCAAATAATAACAAGACTCTATCTCTCATTACTTTGCCTAAATATAAGAATGATGTAAATATACCAGTAAAAGAAAAGTAATATAAAGAGTAATCATTTACGTTGTTATGTCAAATATAAATATGAGCAGTGCAAAATGCACTGCCCATATTCTACTCATGTAACCATATAAACTGTGTCGTTTCCGAATATACTTCCTGATAAATAACATCTGCCATTTCGCCTTCTGTTGCACCGCTGTTCCTCTCTCCTATACTCCTTCCAACCTCATTATTATGTAAATCCATATCTCTGTGAGCCGTCTTTGGATATCCATCAGATTCATTTCCTGTAACATCCTTATCTTCATGCGCAGTGGCAAATAACTCTGCTTTTTTCTTACCAATCAATATTATCTAACAAGACTCGTCCTTGTGTTGGGTCATAAATTCTAAGCAAAAGTTTTACAAATGTTGACTTTCCACTTCCATTTTCCCCCACAAGACATATCGTTTCATTTGTATCGAAACTTATATTTATATCCTTGAGTGCATAATTATTAGAACCTATATATTTAAAACTTACATCTTCAAAACATATATTATGTACTGGTATTTCCTTAATTTTCATGTTTTTGCTCTCTATAACATCTGCCTCCTGTAAAAATTCAAATATATAGTTAATAAACATCATACTCTTACTATTAGAAGCTATTTGATTTGATAATGCTATTAAATCTGTTACAATCGTTATGATAGCAGTAATAAATAAATAAAACTCTGATACAGATACAGTACCCGTAATTGTATTTTTTATAAGCCATATTCCGACTAAAATAGCTCCTATCATAGAAAACAAACTAGTTAATATTGAAACTATAATTTCTTTTGCAGCAATCTTACTGTTTCCTTTCATAAAATCATCAAATAATTCTTTTCTTTTATTTCTAAAATAATGATATAATCGAAATCCTCTCACCTCATTTGTATACATAGGGTCAGTAATTAGAGAAAGATAATACCATATACGTCTTGTTTGCATAGTTCTCTCATTAAAAAATCGAAATGACATTCCCTGAAACTTCCGCTTTAAAATTATAATAGGTAAAGTAAAAATCATAATAACAAAAAGCGCTAACAAATTCAGTTTGATAATAATAACTACATATCCAATAAGACTTATTAAATTTGCTATCATCCCAAACAAACCTTCCATTAGATTTAACGGTTCTGAGCCACATTTACTCAAAGTATTAGAATGTAAATCTAAAAAATCAGGATTGTCTATTCTTTCTTGCTTTATACTTTGAAATTTTTCTGCAACTAAATTTTCTATATTATGTGAAAGCCTTAGTCCTACTACAACACAGATTACAGTTTTTACACTTTCTATCGCAAATGACACTACTATAAAAGCAAGCATTGAAAATAAAATAATCAATAATCTCAAATAAACAATTGAAGAATCATTTCCTATATTTTGACCTAGTTCTTCTATTAATTTAGCTGTCAAATATGTACTCACTACTGGACTAATACCTGTAATAATCATTGATCCAATAGAAAGAAAAAATATACCCGATCCCGCCTTAAAAATTTCTTTAAATACAAAACCCAATTTAAAAACATAGTCTTTTATTAATTTCATTTGACCACCTACCTAATACTGTTTACACAATAAACAAATTCCGCATTCACAAGAAATATTATAATGATAAAATTGTAGTATACGATTAAACTTTCTCATAATTTTCTCTCCTTTATTTTATAATTTTAAATAAATATTTTATGGTAGTGATTATAACATTACCTTCCTTTTATTTTGTTTCACTGTCAAAAATCCGCCTTTTGCTGTCAAAATTAAGCATATTCGACATATTATCACCAAAACATTCTAAAAAAGGGGCTAAAATCTTCCTTCATATTATCTCCAATATCGATTATTATGACAATCACGTCTGTCGTCTCTCCTATCATCTCTTCAATTATTCCTGCAATTTCTAAACATATTATCAAGACAATTGCACATACAAGATGAATGTTTAAAACTATCTGACATAGAAAAAATCCTTTTTGTTTATAATATACATATTATGTCGAATATTGATAAAAAATATATAAAGGATAGACTAATCTTATAGTTATTAATTATTTTTATGGAAATGCTAGGATAAATAACTTCAAAAAATTAAATTGGAATATTAAAGACTCTCATATAACTAAAGTCACACATTTGCAAGGTACAAATTTGAAACAAACAAATAGGGGACAGCATCAAACCTATGAAACAAGCTCTTCCACTGTGGAATAAAAGAAAAAACTTCACAAAGATATACTAATATAATAAGATAATGGTACAAGAAATTATACAAAAAAATTACACTATTCCGAAGAATACTATAGATTTTCTCCAATACACAGCTGAGAGAGAAGGCAGGTATCTGCCCAGCAAACGATAGAGAGTGGAGCGATTTTTC
>JAUUSJ010000279.1 GCA_030841965.1 Blautia sp. | reverse complement strand
ACAAAGCTCCCCCTATCAGATTATACACCATAAAATAATAATAATGCATTTTGCCCATACCTGCTACAAAAGGAGCAAATGTACGGACTATAGGTACAAAACGGGCAATAATGATGGTCTTTCCTCCGTATTTTTTATAAAATTCATGTGTTTTTTCCAAATGACTTTGCTTAAATATACGGGAATCGGGATTATTGAAAAGTTTATTTCCAAAAAAGTGTCCTATCATATAATTACAGGAATCGCCCAGCACAGCTGAAAGAAATAAAACCAAAGCGAGAATATTAACTTCCAAAGGCATATCGGGCAAAGCCGAAATAGCTCCCGCGACAAAAAGCAAAGAATCTCCGGGGAGGAATGGAGTGACAACCAATCCCGTTTCGCAAAAAATGATTATAAACAGTATGACATAAGCCCAAGTATGATATTCTTGAACAATATTTATCATATATTGGTCAATGTGAAGTATAAAGTCCAATAAAAATTCCATTATATATTAGTTATTAACATATAACACCGTTCATAAAAGGAACAAGCATCCACCCCAGTTCCCATTATGAAAATATAAAAACAAAAAAATGTAAGATATAAAAAACAGACCTTGCCGAGAAGAAAAAATAAACTAAATAAGAATACGCCTCAACTGATAAATATAGTATTCACAGGAATATTGAGTAAAATAAAGAATAGGTGAAAAAGAAATTTGCTTTTCTTCAGGAAGAAGTACTTTCAAGAATCTGGCCAACTTGGCTATGACGGAAGCAGAGGAATGAGTTCGCAGAATTTTAGAAGAGCACAAGGTGCGAAAAGAAAAAGAGGTAGCTGTACCGCCGATACCGACTTTATAAAAATGGTAGCTTTCATTATTTATCTCTTTTTTTTCCTGCCCATTATTACTTTCAGATATGTTACACAACGCCACCGCACTGTTTTCCAAACCAACTGTACGAACTACATCGTGCTCCTGTCCGCTACCAAATACGGAACCAAAGCCCGCCAACAGACATACACTTAACAAGATATAAAAAAGATATATATACTTTGTCATAGCGGCTGCAAAGATAAAAAGTATTTTTGAGAGATAAAATCATTCTACCCTTTTCTTGCATTCTCCGGCAAAAAAAGAATATAATCCTGTACTACATTTCCCGAAAAATTCTCCGGAATCTAAGATAAATGCAATATATTTGTATTGACAGATATGAAAATAATATCAACCTCTTGAAAGAATATTATTCTATGAGTACTTTAGAGAAACTTGACAAAGTAGATTTGCAGATACTACGTACCTTGCAAGAAAATGCCCGACTGACCACCAAAGAACTGGCTGCACGGGTAAGCCTTTCCTCCACTCCGGTGTTCGAACGCCTCAAACGATTGGAAAATGGAGGATATATAAAAAAATATATTGCTGTATTGGACGCTGAGAAACTAAACCAAGGCTTCGTGGTATTTTGCAGTGTCAAGCTAAGAAGACTGAACCGGGACATTGCTGCGGAATTTACACGGATAATTCAGGATATCCCTGAAGTAACAGAGTGCTATAACATATCAGGCAGTTATGACTATTTGCTTAAAATACACTCCCCTAATATGAAGTATTATCAGGAATTTATCCTCAATGTCTTGGGCACGATTGACAGTTTGGGTTCACTGGAAAGCACCTTTGTAATGAATGAAGTAAAACATGAATATGGGATTCACATTTAAGTAAATCCCATCCATCCTCTCTCATCAATACCATTTTTTACGCTTAAAATAGAAGTAGATAACTGCTACTAGTATCAACATCAATGTCCATGCAAATACATAGCCATACCGCCATCCCAGTTCAGGCATCCATTGGAAATTCATTCCCCAGATTCCTGCCAGAAAAGTCAACGGAATAAATATAGTAGAAACAACAGTCAGCTGTTTCATGATGCTGTTCATCCGTCGGTCATTATTGGAAAGGTAAATATCTACCAAAGCTGAAATCATGTCACGGCAACCATCTAAAGTTTGCAATACAAACTGCAAATGATCATTGACATCATTAAAGAAAGGACGGCTTGCTTTGTGCAACAAATCATTATCGATCGGATGCAACAACTTGCTGATTTCCTCCTTTAATGGTAAAATACATTTCTTTATTACACGAAAATTACGACGGTATTGCTGTATATTTTCAATACCGAGCATATCAGCCTGTTCCGGCGAAAGCAATTGCTCTTCTAAATCCTCTAATCCGTCTTCCAATTCCGAAATGATGGATATAAAGCTGGCCATCACACTGTTTAGAATAACACTGAGCAGGAAATCAGACTGCCGGCTACGTATTTTCAACACATTCTTTTCCAATGCCGTATTTATATCATTCAGAAAGTCTGTTTCCTTTTCCATAAAAGTCAACAGATAATTTCCACCTTGCACAATGGCTATTTGTTGTGGTACATAGCCATCATCATTAGAAAAAAGTAACTTCAAAATCACTACATTATATGTATCATGCTGTTCTATCTTGGTCTGATGATCGGAGTTCAAAATATCTTGTATCGTCAAAAAGTCGACATTAAAATTCTGACAGACATGCTGTATGACCTCCGTATTCTGAAAGCCATGAATTTGTATCCAGTTTATAGCATTCTTATTCAAATAAGGGATTAAACTATCTATATCTTTCCCATCCTTCATACAAATACTTTCAGCATTATAACTGCACAAATGCAGATGAGTAGGGGTACAACTGACACCAATATAAGCAAGTTGCTCACTTAGTAAATTATTCTTCGCCATAGTTTCAGTAATGAATAGTACAAATATAATTCTTTTTTAAAAGTTCAACCGTGTTCTCTACAAAAAAGAAAAGATTCCCCCAAGTTTTCAAACTGATCCATACCGGCTCAGTAGATTTTTAGCGGGGATTATTTTTTATACTCGTGAAGTATTGCTTA
>JAUUSJ010000278.1 GCA_030841965.1 Blautia sp. | reverse complement strand
GCGGCAAAGCTAAGTATATCGAAAAATCGCTCCACTCTCTATCGTTTTCGGGGCATATCCCTACCTCCTCTCTCGGCTGGGTGTTGGAAGAATTTAGTATGATGCGGATATAAAGAGGATTGGAAATTGTTTTTTTGGGAATTAAGAACTAGGAATAAATTAGGACAAATATGGTAGTTAGAAAAGAAGAAGTGAAAGATAAAATGAGAGGATAGTAGCCCGTAGTTTTTTACAATTATTACAAAAACTTATTCAATTATTACATTTCTATTGTATCCTTCCCTGAAAAAAATAAAATAAGGAATGTGAATGCAGGTGGTGATTGTGGGAGCAATTAGCTTTCATGGATGGTTGCTGTATTAGTAGACATATCTGGTTGATATGAGAATGAGAAAGGAAGAGGGGAAGAAAATGAGAAAGAGAATATTAGCAGTATTTATGAGTGTTTGTATATTGAGTATGACAATAGGAAATGGTTCTTTTGCGAGTCAGGTGAATGGGGAAGAGACATCTATGGAGGGGATTATTGACTCTATTGACTTGGAAGAGGATGAGAGGGAGATGATTGAAGAGGATAGTAGTGCTTCAATGATACAGGAAGATGAAGATATAAATAAGCAGGAAGATAGTAGTGATAAAGATAGTAGTAATGGAGATATTAGTAATTATGGAGAGGAAGCGGCAGAGCAAAGTAGTCTGAGTGAGGAACAGGTAAAACAGGTAGAAATGCCGGAAGAAGATATGGGGAAGGAGGAAAGTGAAGAAGAGAAGGTACAAGAAAATGGAAAGGATTTGTCAAAGGAGGGAGAAGATGAGATTGCTTCTGATGTAGGTTTGGATAGTCATGAAGATGACCCTGTGGAGGGAATGCTGGATAAAGATGATTTTGAGACGGTACAAGAATGGGAAGAGTATCTAAGGGAAAATCCGAGTGAGTATGATACGATTATGGCGTCGCCTTCGCCTCGAAGTGAAGTGAATACGAAGGCTAAGTTTAGGTATACTGTGACTGGACTGCCATGTGCGAGAGCAATTCAAAAAATGTATATAAATGATAAAGAAATTTATATAACGCAGAGGTATGGGACGACGACGTATTTGTCGAGATGTGAGATAGATAAGACAAAAAAGCTGGCGGTTTGTAAGGATTTTATGACATTGAAGGAGTTTGGACATGGACAGACATTGGAGTATTTTGAGTGGAATGGAAAGCCGTATTTTTGGATTACTTGTAAGGCGAATATAGCTTATGACTCTGATTGGGCGATGCAGATTGGAAGGATTTGTTATGAGCCAAATACGACAGTAAAATATACACAGATTTGTCGTTTGGCGGCGTTAAATTATGCGAATCAGACTGGGAAGATGTTCGGGCATGTGAAGAGAGTGGATGCGGCATTGTCGGATAGTGGAACGAAACTTTTGATTTGGATGAAAAACACGGAGAATGCGATGCAGTATAGTTGGTATGATACGGCGATATTGAATCAGCTTTTAGATGAGAAGGAAAATCAGGCGTCAAAATATATTGACTTTTCAAAGGAGGAGAGAGTAAAAGGAGCATGTCTTGGTTCGATTGTACAGAGAACTTCTTCTGACTGGATTCTGCCAAATAATTCCTTTCAGGGAGCGGAGTTTACAGACGAGGATTCTGTTTTTGTTGTCGGAGGCGGTGTTGGAGAGAAGCCGAAAATTGCATTTATGGAGCGAAATGGTTCTAGGTATAATTATGTAAAATTGGCGACTATCACAAATTTGGGAGATATGTCTACGTCTGAGGTGGAAGGTTTGCAGTTACAGGGAGATTGTATTTATTTTGGGATATGCAATCATAATGTGAAGGCGACAGAGCAGTATATTTATTCTGTACATAGGAATGATATTGATACAGTAAAGAGAGAACATGCATGGAATAGCGGAAAAATAAAAACGGTTCAGACTTGTACGACGGATGAGGTAAGAGAGTATACTTGTAATGACTGTAAAGATACAAAGCAAGAAATAGTAAGGGAGAAGACGGGACATGATTATCAATATAGTAGTACAAATGTGGCGACTTTAAAGAAAAATGGATATGATATTTATGTCTGTGCAAGCTGTGGGGAGGAGAAAAAGGAGAGCATCTATTCTCCAGCGATGCTTCAGTTATCTACAGAACGCTATTTCTATAATGGACAAAAGCGTCATCCTAAGATTACTGTTATGAATAAGAATGGAGATATTATATCAAAGGATAATTATACGGTTTCCTATTCTGAGGGATGTACGGAAGCGGGAACTTATATGGCGACGGTTGAGTTTCACGGAAAATATAGTGGAACGATGGAGAAAGAATTTACGATAGAGAAAAAGAGTCAGACAATTAATGCAAGTGATTTTACAAAGTCGATGGGAAATAATGCTTTTAGTATAAATGCAAAATTAGAAAAAGGCGATGGAAAATTTTCTTATAAAACGAGTAATTCTAAAGTTGTGACGGTTTCTTCTAGCGGTAAGGTTACAATAAAGGGAGTTGGAAAGGCGACAGTAACGATTACGGCGGCGGAGACGAAGGCGTATAAGAAGGCGACAAAGACGATTTCGATTACTGTAAATCCGAAAGGCACATCGTTGAGTTCTCTGCAAAGTACGTATAAAGGATATGCCACAGTGAAATGGCAAAAAAATACGAGTGTGACAGGATATCAGATTCAATATTCTAGAAATTCTAATTTTAGCTCTTCTAAGATAACGACAAGAGGAGATAAAAATGTGACAGCTAAGACAATAACTGGACTTACAAGAGGAGCGAAATATTATATGAGGATACGTACGTATAAGAAAACGACGTCAGGAGAGAGATTTTATTCGGCTTGGAGTGCGAAGAAGACTGTGGTGGTGAAAAGGTAGATTGTACTATTGTATTGATTGATGGAACTTGACGCTAAGAGAGGTCGGAGATATGTCCTCGAAAAACACGTTCGTTCCCACGGTTTTTCGACATAC
>JAUUSJ010000042.1 GCA_030841965.1 Blautia sp. | reverse complement strand
TATCATCTTCTATTTTGGGTATATGATTAAATACTGGCATTTTATCCCTCCTTATATATGTGCATTGTGATTGCTATATTCGCATCTGGCTTTACACTCGATGTTAATGTCAATTTTCCAGCCGCCTGTGTAATATTAGTAATGTCTAGCTTCTTTAATGCTGTACTAACTGGATACTTCGGTATAATTACAATATCGTTAGTTGCTGTAATACCGCTATTATTAATATTGTATACGTAAGCTCCATTTTGTGCCGTCCAACTGCCAGGAGCCAGAGTAACTTCCACCGTTTGATGTGCTCTAGGATTTACCCATGTTCCATCCGCTCTTAAATACCTCTCTACGTTACCAGCGGAAGGGGCTGGAACGAGTCCAGCCTTTCCTGCGGCAGAAGAGGTAGCCCCTTGCATCACTTTGCATTTGTTTTCTATTCCGACAATTAAGCTTAGTATCTTTTTAATTGCTTCATTTACTAAATTATTCATTTTGGAGATTCCCTCCTTTACATAAAAATCTTAAGCGTTCTTTAGCTCTGTGTACATTGCCTCAATATCAGCGGCAGTAATCTCTGTTACATCCGTTGTATTTACCTTTTTATCTAGCTCCGTTTTTGTAGCGGCTTGCGTCATGGCGCCGTCTGTTGCGGTACCTGCGCCTGCATAAAGTTTCGTAATACCAGCTGTAGATGCATTACCTGTGCTATAAGTAGTATTAGGAGGAGTTACCCATGTTCCGTCTCCTCTTAAATATTTTGCATTAGCTCCTGCCGCTGGAGCTGGAACAAGTCCTGCGCTACCTGCCGCACTTGCTGTTGCACCTGTCATAGGGCTGTATTTTGTATCGTTATCTGCACCCCAGACAATATTGCCGTCGCTTCCCTTTTTAAGTACTTGTCCAGCGGTACCGCCACTAGGATTGCCAGCTGGCGTAAAACCTAATGCATCGGTAACGTTTTTAGCCGTCATCTCTCCTAAGATAGTAGCGGCAGATTTATTATCCACATTCCCGAGTCCTACATCTGTCTTGGTTACTTTGTGTGGGTTGCCACTTGTGAGCTGGGAATGGTCGTAAGCCGCTTTACCTCTATCTCCTCTGTATGCTGTAGCAGATGTCTCTCCTAGAGCAAGTGTATCGCTAACAACAGCAAATGCTGTTCCAGACCAGCGATAAATCTTATTTGTTGTCAAATCCATGTAAATTTTGCTCGTCTCGCCTGCAATCTCTGTCGTATGCGCAGACTCTTCATAAAATTTAGAATTATAAAAATAACCCTCTACTACGTCATCAACGTAGGAAGGTAGCTGGGCAGCTGGCACCTTGCCTGTTGCATCCAACTCTGCAAGACCATTCGCTGTACCTTTTAAGGTTTTATCTAACTTTAACCCTGTCTCCTCCACGATAATTTCTAAGATTTTCTGAATTGCTTCATTTGATAAGTTTTGTACTGTTGCCATAATTTATTTCCTCCTTATACTATGCATTTTCTGTGTTATCTGTATTTACTTCTGTTTTTAATCTGTCGTACATCTGCGTGATTTCTTCACTCGTTAATTCATGAATATCTGTTTTTTTCAGATACTCGCTCAAGTCTACGGAGCCACTCGTATTTTTCGCATCCTTAATATCTGTAAGGATTTTAGTAAGTAACTCCTCCAGCTGTGCTTGAGTCATCCCTATTACTTTTGTGTTTTCATCCATGCCAAAACCTCCTTATTCCTTATTCCTTATACTTGTGATTTAATATTGTCATACCTTTCGACAACATCAGCGATTTGGCTACCACTTAGATAGTTATTAGCCAAATCTTCCTTGATTGCTTCAATCTGTTGCTGTAAAGACATGTCATCACCTGATATATCCACATTTTGCGCTCCATAAATCAATAAACGAACATTTATATCGGTATGCGGTTTCGTTAAAGAATAAAGTAAGATTTTTCCCTCACTTTGTTCCGCTCCGATAAAGGTTAATCCTTTTATTGCTTGCACTTGCGCCGGCGCAATTCCATTTAATAAAAGTCTGATTTCATTTTCTTCCTCGCCTCCTTTTATTTGTTTATGATTAATTTCATATATGTAAAAATCGCTGTCCTCTTGCCACTGTTGCTCAAAGAGTGTAATATCTACCTTAGTCGGTATACATATTCCTGCGATTTTTCCAAACTCTTTTTTTATTTCTTCTTTATGCTCTTCAAACTCTTTTTGAGTGATAAATCTCATATTTTCATCAATATTTGCTGTCACATTTTCTGCATTTCCAATGACAATATTAATATTGATTTCCTTTTCTATGATTTGAGATGACACACTGGGCACAAAGTCTGGGTGTTCTCCTGCATTACCGTAAATAAAAAGTATCTCGCCCTCATCATAATCTAAATCTTTTGCATAAAGTCCGACCTCACGATAAAAGAAGCCTTTTTCTACGTCTCTATTATCGAAGCTAGTACTTACTCTTACCATACTGTCTACATTTTCTATCTTCTGGATGGGCAAATCTAATACTGGCTCCAAGACATCAGTGACATCGGAATAATCCGTCTCATCATGTACGCCAGTTCCCACAACAATACGAGTCAGCTCCAAACGGTCGCCCATCTCCACCTTGGCTTGTAGCGCAATTCCTAATGTTGTCAACTTTACATTTGTAATTGCCATATGGTCATTCCCCTTTTCTATTTTTGTGGTATCAAATTCTTTGTCTGTGCTTTTATCGTTTCTACGTCCTGTTTTAGCTCAAACAATAATTCGTCTATTTTATCTGCATTTTGATTTAAATTTCTTATATCAATCTCATCCATTCCCTCTGGTTTTTGCAGATTATAATTATTCGTATACTTCATTTTATCCTCCTTGATTATACAAATACTCTTTACTAACTTCATGGTTTATAATTCCATGATAAATATGATTGCTATGTGCAAAGTTTTTGTGATATCCATCTACTAACAAAGTTTCTATATCTTTTTGATGAACAAAAGAACCAATATGCATATCCGCAATATGATTAAATTGTCTTGTATGTCCATCTACCCATATCGTTTCTACTTGTTTTTCGTGCAAAAACGAACCAAAATACAAATTGTTTGTATGACCAAATCTTGTCGGATGTTCGTCTACCCATACTGTCTTTGATGTTTTTTCATGTAAAAGGGAGCCAAAATATATGGCTCCCTCTGTCGTTAATTCAATTATAATGCTCTCTAATACTGCACTGGCTCGTTTTACCGTCCACAAAATTCTGTTAATCCAAGGGAGTATTTCCTCATCAATCCCTACTGTGCTTGTTTTCAATTTGTAGTGATACGGTCTTCCTCTGATTATCTGAGAAAATCCATCCCATGTCGCTTTCCCCAATCTGAGAGAACTCCAAGTAATAGTTTTTACGTCATTCCAAGTCGCAGCCTTTTTCGTTTGTCCTTTATTTCCAACTAATCCAGCATAATCAAACCATTCGTAAACTCGTAAATTTTCAAGCAAAATCTCCAACGAATCTTTTACAGCTCGTGGGGTTCCGATTTTCGACCAAAAAACAAACGCATTTTTAATCAATTCTCTTTTTTTCTCAATGGGAAAAGCCTTGGAATAAAAAGCAACGCGAAACTCTGGTGCTAAATAATCTAACACTTTCTCCGATACTTCATCAATCATGCAGTAAAACATTATATCCTTAGCTAACTCTGTTCGCCGCTCTTTTTGCTCCTCCATTGCATAACACATCGCTCTAAGCTCTGCATCATCCTTAAAGTTCGGTGGAAACTGTCTCATCATCGCTCTAGGATTACTTTTAATTTCCGTGATATCCATCTCGTCAATCTTTTGCGACTCCCAGAGAGATTCGTCTTTTTTACTCAATTTCCACACCTCCATTTTCCATATTGATTTCTCCTACCGCCTGCGGAATTTGTTCTACTATTTTATAGCTTGGCTTTCTCACATCCACTCTTTTTATAACATCTGTTTGCAATAAAAAGGATATCAACTTCTGAGGATTAATATCTCTCCCTAATTGTCCTGTCTGCCATTCTATATATCGCTCCACCGCATCCTGCACCACGTCCTGGATATTTTCCGCTGTATATGTCGCATTCTCGATATAGAAATACGTAAAATCGATATCGAATTTCTCTTTTTGTAAAGCTCTTGCATGTACCCAATCTGTCAAAGGGCGTTTTGTATCATCATCCAAAAACTCTTCTAAACCTAATAAAAAATCTTCTGTCGGCTCAGAATCGTCCGAGAGTGACACAAAGATATAGACTTCTCCTGGTTCTGGACGAAAACTTTCTGTATAATTATGGTCATGCGTCATAATAATGCAGTGGTCTATTGCGGCAGAATATGTAAGAGTCCAATACTTATACGCATCCTCTGGACCCGCAACAGAATATGAGGTTGGTCTTAAAAAGATACGCTCTCGAAACACATCATCTCCCTGGATATCTGCCCCTGCTCCTGTATCCGTAATATTTTCCGCATGTGAAACATAGGTAACGTTTTGAACTAATGTATTAATTTCTCCAATTGCAATATTATTCGTAAGTTCACCTACTGTATCGCATGTTGCCTGTACTTCTCCATACAATTCCCCAGCCTTTATGATGATAGATTCATCCGTATACCATATCCATTCTCGCTCTTGCGTTTTCACTCCTGTTCCAAGCGGTATCTCTACATCAAAATCATAGGTATCATTTAACGTGAATCGAATAATACAAAGAGATGGGGATGCTTCTACACGAGCAACACTTCTTAGGGCACCTAAATTATCTAAATACCCCTCCATGCTATATTTTAAAAGATTCATCTTGGCAGCCGAATCCAAATAAGCGAGAGCCTGATAAACATTTTGAGACATTACATGTAAGCAAATATCTACATCGCTTCCAGCCTCTATCTCTGGCACAACTCCTCTAATCTCATAATATTTGTCTTTGAATTGTTGTACCATCTGCTCATAGACGATGCTATGAGTCAATCCATCAATAAAATCAACCTCTGGCAAATCAGATGTAGAAGTCAGAAGAGTAGTAATCATTTCGTCCTGTATCTGTGTCATCTTCATACGCCTCCCATCTTTTTGCTTCTTCTGTATTGTTTGCATTCTTTGCTGTAATCTCAGATATTGTAACTTCCCATTGCATTTGTCCGTCTACATCACTCTTAACATGTACAGCCTCCGCCGAAACTTCTGGTATATACAGAGCAAACTGCTCTGATATATCCATAAGATATAAAGTCTTATTTTGCGTCATAGGTTTATCAATTAAATCTGGACTAATACCGAACCCTCTCATGCAGGGACAAGTTCCTCGTGGTGTCTCTAGCAAATTTTTTACCCGCTGCATTAATAGAGCAGATACCTTTCCATTCATCTTTAAACTAGCCATTAAAAATACTCCTTAAAGCTCACATCTAAATCCATAGTAAGCGGTTCTCCCAAGGCTCCCCATGTGGCACTGCTTTCCGATATCTTTGTCAGTACAAACTTTGAATTAGAAACTTTATGCCCGCCCAAAATAAGATAACCACTTATTCTATCTTTTAAGAATTTCTCTAAATCCGCTTTTTGTTTCCACACGGTTCGGTCTTTGTCGTATTGATATCCGCCAACACTCTGGAATAATGTAATACTTAATGTAATTTCATCCAGAGTATCATTGGTATACTCCGAACGTGCCTTTTTGCCTACTCTTGCATGTTCAGAATAATTGGCTTCCTGAGAGCGTGAATATTCTTGCCATACAAAAACCTCTGCCATAAGCATAAAACGGTCTGGATTAGCGTCTTGGTCTGTGCTACGAATTTGAAAATAAACATGATTTTTGGTATTTCCAAATGCTCCCATAATTCTTTTTCCACCCGTGGCATACAAGGAAGTATTGGCTTTTTTCGATTCTGGAATCATATCGACATAATCATTTGTAACATTTACTTTTGTATTCATCCTCCCGACTCCTTCCAGCTTTCTATTTTTTCCTTGTTTTCTTTCCAAAATTCAATTATTTCACTTAAGCACCCATCAAACTCTATCGTTTCTGTTGGAGAGCCGAGTGTAATAACATTCTTTTCTGTGTCATATACAATCCGACTTTCTCCTAAAACATTTCCAAGCTCCAATACTCTATATCTTTCTTCTTTGAGACCAGGAATAAGGTTATCATTATAAAAATGACCAAAAATAAATGCTTGATTGTCAAAAGTATAGCCCACTAACACCAAATCTCCTATATTAGGATATAATGTCAGATTCGGATTACAAAAAGGAATCGTTATTTCTAGCATACCAAGGTTTTCAAACACAACCTTGCCGTATCCTTTCTCGTAATCAATTTCTATAAGTCTCGCTATTCTAAGTTCATTTCTCGCCATCTGCTCACCTCTATCCATTTATCCATTTATATAGTTATGTATTCCATTTGCAATCCCTTTTCCAAGCTTTGCCTGATACGCCTCTTTCCTTATATTGGCAGCGTCAGAGGGCACTTGATTATTTCCACATTCAATATAAATGGCTGGAATTTTTGTCCAATTGATTCCTGTCAAGTCGTTTCTATCCATGCTCTGCTTTGTATCACATCCCGCTTTTTTAACGCCGTCTATAATACAATCTCCTAATTTTCTGCATTTCGTTACTAGAGAATCACTTAACGCAGGATTGCTTTTGGTAGGAGCCATAATATACGCTCCCTTTCCTCCTCCAACTGAATCATCACAGTGAATTGACACAGCGACTTCGCAATTCTTATTGTTCATATATTGTGCTCTCTCTTTGTTAGAAAGGGAGCATTGGTTTGTCGTTCGAGTCATGACTACTGTATAGCCTTTTTCTTCTAACGCTTTCTTGACTTGTTTTGAAATTGCCAGATTTAATTTTGCCTCTCCCTCGAATCCAGACGTACATTTTTGTTTTTGCACTGCCGCAGATGCCACTGGAGAAGAAGCTTCTGTTCCACTCATACCAGGATGTCCTGGATTAATTCCAATGATTTTTCCCTTTGCTTTAGAATCCTTATTGGATGTTCCAGAGGAATTGGAACTGCTTGAGCTATCTGTCGAATCTGAAAACCTATCTCCTTTAATGGTTCCACTTGTATCTTTTGCAAATTTAGAATCCCAGTTAGCTTTTTTGTGAGCCTTAATCGCCATCTTCGTTCCGCTCCCTATCCCATCAAAATTAATTTCATCAATCATATAATCACCAGAAATCTTTTTTGATTTTTGCACAATTCGTATCATCGCCCCTGCATATAGGTCGGGATCTGCCATCGTAGTAAATTCAATTGTTTCTACTTCTCTATTTAGTTTTAGCAATTGCGCCATGGCTTGAAGCTTTGCATCCATCTCCGAATCAACCACATCAGAAAGATAATGTATCCTTGCTCCTTTTTTAGGGACATCATCTTTATAGTTAAATTCTACCTGTTCATAAGAGGTGGAAGATGAATTGTCATCCGTAGTAGACCCAGAAGCACCCTCCATCCAGGGACCAATAACATAATAAAATCTTCCTCCGCTACTTCTGGAAGTTGGCACCCGCCAATGGTCTCTTATCGTTTGGGCACCCGAGTTTCCGTCTATGACACGTATCTGATTTCCTTTTGAACCAACCACAAAACCAACATGTCCTCCACTTGTGGATGTAAAAGAAACACCATTATTCGCCCAGCTGATAATCCATCCTGGTTTCGGAGTTGTGTTTTTAGAATCTGGCCATGGAATACAAGTTAAATTCTTCTGCTTATTAATCGCCCAAGCCCTAAGTTGTCCAGAGCCTGCAAAGTTGCCTGTTTTATACTCTGTCCACCCAGCTGTAGATAAAATTGCTGTGACTGTATCTGCACACCATGCCTCACGCATGGCTGCCTGATGTGAATTATTCGCTACCCACTGTCTTGATTTTCCAGCACAAGAAATAACATGTTTTACAAATGCATCTCCAGTTAACTTCGCCATATTTATCACCTACCAAACTTAGCGATATAATGTTTTGCATAAGACGGAGTCGCCCAAAAATAATTACCGCCTACTTTTTTATATTTATAAGTTGCTCTGTTATAACGGTATATCTCTCCTATGCCGTCAAACTCATCGACCCAACGTGGAATTGTCAAAACTCCATTTACTAGACATTTTGTAATTGCTTTCTCCATTTGATTTCTCTGCGTGCTATTCGCATAAGCAGCCCTTCCGTGGCTCATTTTTCCGCTTATGATAGGACCATACCACCTTGAGTTATACATAAATTTACATATATTTCCTCCATAACCATTTTTACTTTTATAAAAGTTTACGTAGGCATTATAAAGGTTATTAAGATGGCTCGCCACAGCGCACATTCCCTCATAGGATTCGTTATCCTCGCATAAAAGGGCGATGGCAAGTTGTTTCATTTCTGATGAGGTTATCTTAAATTTTTGACCTCTAAACTTCTCTTCTACCTGTGTGGCATCCGTTGTATCAGAAGAATTAGAACTATCAGAGGAATTAGAATCACTTTCTTTCTGTGTCGCTATAATATTATTAATATCTGATATATTTTTATCTAAATCATTCAAATATACAATTCTCAGCCACGATTTGCCGCTACCGCCAGCTGTAAAACGAATAGCGCATCCATCATACATTCCAGTCAGTGAATTATTGTAAGTCCATCCTGGTTCCACATCTTTTGCTGGTTTTTCTGATTTATAATCTCTTGTCTCATCTACTCCATCTAAATCAAATACTCCCTTTATTTCCGCTGTCTCAGCTTTTCTAAGAGAATACAAAATCAATCTCCTGTTCGATATTTTCATACAAAGACCGTAATCATCCGCAAGCTCTTTCAAAAACTCACTATCTGTCTGATTGTCCTGTGTTTTATTTACTGTAACTTTTTTCGCATTATATATTACAGTCATATTGTAGTTTCTTTCTTTGCCATCCTTATCCTTTTTATCACTACATATTTTTTTTGCAATTTCTTCAATTGTTTTGTCTTTATATGTCTCGCTCCTCAATGTCGTATCGAAGGCAGTTTCCCTTGGCTTACTTGTTGCACTGACTTCAACTGTTGTAGGATATCCATTATACTTCACCTCATCCACGACAAACTGTCCATAATCAATGCTCAATGCCTTTGATGCATACTGCGTAGGATTCCAGTTTCGATATTGTAGTTTAAAGTTCATTGCATATCCAAGCTCTGGAAAATAATCTTCATAAAACTTTCCATCTATATTATCCAAAATAGCTGTAATCATATCCGCTTGACCGTCTGCCGCCTCTGAGTACTGTATATCCTCTAATCGATTACTTACATTTACTTCCTTATACTTGCTATCTTTTTTATAGATATACGATACATTAGGAATAAGCTGACGAACTGCAAAAGGATCAATCGTTCCTTTATCATCGACAATGACAGAGGAGTGAGAAAGGTCTATTTTTTTATCTACAGCACCAGCTTGTGCGGCTTCTCCTACTTCAACCGCACAAACATATTCTTCCTTTCCTACTGTTGCCGTTATAACGCAAGCCCCACTCTTTATCCCCTTTATATTGCCATTTTTACAGGTAGCGATACTCTTATCGGATGTATTCCATATAGGCGTTGCATTCGTGTTTAAAACCTTAAGTTTAACTGTCTCTCCAACTTTAATCGTTATATTATTTAGATTTAATTTTGCAGTTCCCTTTTTTATCTCTACATTACATACATAATTTTTCTTTTGGTTTGTAGCTATAATAGTGGTTTTACCTGCGCTTACACCTGTTACAATACCTTTCGATGTCACGGTAGCAACTTTGGTGTTTTTAGATTTCCACTTCGTTGTTCCGACTGCATCGACAAGATTCAACGCTTTTTTATCTCCCACCTCTAAACTCAAAGATGTTATATTTAGCTTTGCCACTATACTATCACCTCAGCGTCATAAATAATCTCTGTTTTATCTTGACCATTTCTTTTTTCTCGTATCGCTATTTTTATCTCTTCCATCTCTTTTATCTCTGTCGTGGTTGGTATATTCATTGTACATCCGCTCGGAAGCAAAACTCTATTTGTACGGAGAAGCTTCGGATTACACTGCATTAACCACGTACTATAAAACTCGTTTTGATAGAACATATAAGCAACCGAATCCCATGTATCTCCCGCCACAGTCTTATATGTATACATTAAAGCTTCCTCCGTTCTTTATCTTTTATCATTTTCTTATACTGTTTCTCGAACCATCTGGCACTTTCCTGCGTTGCTTTTTTAATCACGTCCTCATCCGCATTACCCTGAATATTAATCGTTGGACTATAATTTATTGTCGTTCCAGTTCCAGCAACAGCATATTCTCTTTGAGGGCTTCGCCTCGTAACGCTTTGTTTTAGGGATGCCACCATAGAGCGAATAGAGGATTGATTTCTACTATCCCTATCTTTTGCAATCGCATTATTGATGATTTCTGATAGCCTAGAAAGTGGAATAACTGCCTCATTTTCTGCGCCTTCGCCTACCATAGCAAGCGTTGGCTTTGTGACAACGCCTCCTTCTGCCATCTGCGGAATATTATTAAGTGCTTTTGATACACTACTTGTTATGCTACTGAAGCTTGGCATTTTCAAATTAGATAATTTATTCCCTAACGTCTGTACCCAATCGATAGCTGTTTCGATTGGATGAAACGCTGAGGTTAAAGCCTCTTTGATAGAAGAAATTTTCTCCTTCACAGACGAAATTGCCGACTTTATCTTGTCAAAAGCCGATTGCGCAGTGGATACTACTTTTGAGAAAATGCCACTCATAAATGTCTTAAATCCATTCCACAAAGATTTTATTTTTGTGACCACATTAGACACATAAGTAACTAACTTGTTAATAATAACTCTACAAGCTGCCACCGCCGCATTCCAAATAAGCGTTAATATTTGTTTAATCGATACAAGCTTTGCTTGAATTTTAGCGGGAATCCCAGCTATATAAGAGATTAAACCGTCAAGAATCGTCTTAACCGCCGCTATCGCTCCATTCCATATAGCTGTTAAAACAGCTTTTACAGTAGATAGCTTTTCTGCAATCTTGGAAGGGATACTTGTAAAAAAGGTAAAGATATTTCCTATCAATTGTTTGATTCCGCTAATAATTCCAAGAATAATGTTTTGTCCTATCGGAATCATAGTGGTGGCTGGCGAATGGATACCTAGCACTTCTGCAATCGTCTTAATAATGCCACTTGCGATATCCTTCAATACACCCCAAAGAGTAGAAAGTGCAATTTTAATTCCTTGTCCAATCCCACTCACCAAGGCAGAACCAATTTGTAATAAACCTTGACCCATTCCTTTAAAGTCAAGTTTAAATAGACTTGTGAAAAACTTTTGTGCTCCGCCAGCCACACCAGCGACTGTTTTTAATGCTGTAGCTAATATCTGTAAGGCTCCTGATACGATTTTGATTCCAGATTTTGCCAAAGTTCCTATCGCCTTTGCCACTATAATAAGAAATTTTTCTGTTCCTTTTCCATTGCCTCCAAGCTTACCAAACGCTTCTCCTACCCCTTTAAAGGCTTCCTTTACCTTATTTAATTCTTCTATAAAAGTTCCTTTGATACTTTGTCCTACCTGCTTTATCGTATCCATAAACTCTTTAGACTTTGTAGCAGTATCAAAAATACTTTTTCCAAATGCAATAAGTCCTCCACCTACCACAAGTAGAATCGGAGCCCAACCAGTGAGACCAGCAATCGCACCTATCGCTGTCTTTAATAATCCAAATGGCTTCATGACAATACCTGCTGCCTTAGTAAGTACTCCAAAAGCCTTTGATAAAAACGGAATTTTCGTTGTTGCTTCTGTAATTTTAGAAACTACTTTCCCAATAACATCTCCTATCTTTCCAAAGGCAGAAACTCCGCCTATCTTAGGAAGACTTAGTTTTTTAGATTTGCCTCCTATAGCTGGCACAGTAGGCACAGGAACATTTGAGACAGCTTCTGCTTGCTTTTGTGCTCCCGATAGAGACGGAGCCATTTTTTTACTACTTACGTCTGGCACATCCACATCTTTAAATGAATCCGAAAGCCGCTTATTTAAACTAGCCTGTTCATCTATCTTTTCTTTTAAGAAGTCAAAGAACTTTTTAAAACCTTTTGTACTTGGGGCTTTCATGTTCTTGAATGCTTCCGTCACAGTGCTGAGACCGAGAGACATTTGACCTAAAACAATCAAAAGCGGTCCCAAAGCCGCCGCAAGTACTCCAAAGATAATAATCATTCGTTGTGTAGGTTCTGGCGCATCTTTAAACCAGCTTAAGACTCTTGATCCGATTTCAATTAAATCCAATGCCACTGGTTTAATCGCATCAAAGACAGCGATTGCCGCCCACTTGGCATCCGTTTTAAATTTCATCATAGCCAAGCTTACTTCTCCATATTTACTCTGCATTGCCTCGTTTGCCGCATTAGCGTTCTCAGTTGCCTTAATATAATCTTCGATTCCTTCTTTTCCAACCTTGGCAAAGACAATCGCCGCCCTCGAAGCATCCGAACCGAAAAGTTGATTTAATTTTGCATCCCTTGTCGCTTCATCTAATTTTCCAAATTCTTCTTTCATTATGCCAGCAATTTCAGCCGCACTTTTCATAGAGCCGTCTGCATTTCTGATTTGCTCAAAAAATCCCTGCATAGATTTCCTAGCCGAATCCGTTGGCGCACTTAAACGCTGTAACATCGTTTTCAAAGAAGTACCAGCGTCTGAACCAACAATTCCTTGGTCTCCCAATGCCGCAATCGCCGCTGTTGTATCTTGTATTTTCCAATGTGCATTATTGGCTGCTGCTCCAACCTGTGAAAGAGATTCTGTTATATCAGATACATCAAGAGAAGATGCATCAGCCGCACCGATGAGAGCATTAGAAGCTTCCATCAGCTGATTTGCTCCTAAATTAAAAGCTCCTTTTGCCTGTATTAAGGTATTAGCTGCCTCCCCAAATCCAAGCTCAGAACCAGCGGACAAAGCTTTAGCTGCATCAAGTGCACCGTTTTTAATATCTTTTAGTGCAAGTCCACCTTTTCCAAGCTCTGTAATTGCTTCTGCTGTCTGCGCTGGGTCAAAAAGTCCAGTTGTATCTGCTTTTGATACGGTTTTTACATATTTCTCCGCTTCTTTGTTCGATAGTTTGGTGGCATAAGCCATCCTGCTTATCGCATCTTCGTATTCTGCTCCCGTACTGATAGAAGATTTTCCCATTTCAACTAAAGGTTCCGTAATACCACCTTTTAGCTTATCTCCCATCACCGTTAGCTTGGCTCCTGTTTTTTCCAGGATAGAAATTTGTTGTTGTGTCTGCTTTACGGATTTTCCAACGGAGGCATCTAGTTTTCCCTTTATTTCCAGCAAAAGTTCCATTTCTGTCTTTGCCATTATCCTGTGCCCCCTTTATCCTTTGTTTGTTCTTTTACAATCTCCCCAACTAAAGAAGCCAACTCCATTAAATCCGGAATTGGCTCATTCATAAAAACGTCATAACCTGTATATGTGGTCATTGACATGGTAAGGCATAATTTTTTGATCTCCTTAATATCACTAGGCTTATAAATACCTAGGAATTTAAGTAGATCAGCAATGCGTTTTTTACTTTCATACAGTCCTTAAGTGGTAAGCTATAAAAGAAATCAATCGAATATCCTGTCACAAGATGGGCTAAGATAAATAAATAATCCATCTCGATTTCTTTCATAATAGTCATTCCTGGATTTCTTTTATCATAAATGCGATTTGCCTCTTGCAGTACAGCACCTGTCACCGCCTGCAAGCCATTCAAATCAATCATCGTAATCTGTTTTCCAAAATCATTCTCTATCGGATTACTAAGCATAACGATTAAATCACTCTGCTTATCTCCCTCTTCCACTACCTGAATCTCTTTTATTTCTTCTTGCTTTTTTGTATCCATTTAATCCTCCTTATTTATCATACTGAAAATCATCTTCTCCGATGACGTCCACAAGTTTGTAACTTCCATCTGATTGTCTTTGCAAAAGCTTTAGGTATCCCTTTAATTTGTCCAACTGTAGCAATGTAATCCATCCATTTTTACGACTTGCACCTGGAAGAGTAATTGACACTTGATATTTATGTAACTCAAGAGTCATGGACGAACCAAGTGAGTCTCCTTGCTTTAGTGTACCGTTCTCAAATGTCTTAACTCTACCTCTGGCGAAAATCCTAAGTCCCGAAAACATTGTAATACCAGAATTACGATTTAAATTCTGCTGGTTTGCTCTAATAGAGATACCCATCGGTTGCTTTGGTGTAAGCAAATCAATATTGCTCTGATTAATTGTCTTAAAATTAAGGCCAAGCTCTAACGAGCCATACTGCCCCGCTAAAGGCGATTCAATCTCTCCAAGGATACCTGGTCCCGAAGTTGTTGTTGTCAAGGCTTCCAAGGATGGCAAAGTAATTTCGTCTCCCATGCCCATAAACTGTAAGTTCTTATTGCTTCCAGAACCATACTGTCGATACACATTATAACGGTTAATTGCCTCGGGAACGATTAATTCATAGCCATATAGCGGGTCTTTGCTGTTTGTATTTTGAAACATCTTTGTTGTCTCATCTATACTCTGTTCTTTCCAATTTTGTCTTACCGTCCAGTCTGCCATATTTTACCACTCCTCCTGAATCATTTCGTCTTCCTCCACTGTTGCCGTTGTTTGCTCGCTGCTACCTGTTAAAGCCGTTAACAAAATATTTGGGTCAAATAATATCGTGCTCTCAATACGTTCATTTGGTATATGGAACCCAAGAGAGATGCGAAATCTTAAAATTCCTTCTACGATGTCCTCCGCAGGGTTATCTACATCCTCATAAGAAATACTACCCCCAACGATATATTGATTGGCAACATAAGAATCTATCAGCTCTTGTTCTGTCTCCATAATAGATTCAATCTGTGAAGCGCCCATCGGAGCGTCGATATAATCGATATACTGTCTCACGAACCTTAATTTCCACCAATTGAGCATCCTGCGTATCGTTTCCCATCTGTCTTTCTCATCAACGTGATTTGGATAAACTAATAAGTTATTCCCCCATGTCCTCCATCCAAAATTATTTAAAAATGTATATCCACCATAAGCGACTACATTATTCGCCTGCTCTCTATCTAGTACATACTCTGTGCCATCCCCCAGACGTGTTGTCGTAATATTGAGAGATACATTTGACGTGGACGACCAAGGAACATTTCCATTTGTGGCATCCACCCACATCGTTACCGCCGTCTTGACCGATGAGCCGTGATAGATTTTTCCGTCAATTTCTGGCATCAACCAGACACCAATTCCTTTTTTGACTTTTAATGCTGCTACAGCATTCGGGATATCATTTACAGATTTATAATTCGTACAGTCCAAATCATAAATCGGAATTGCTTCAAATATTCCATTAATGTTTTGGGATGCCGCTTCCATCGATATCGCAATAACTGGATTAGAAGAATATCCAGGTACTACGATATAAGCTGGCACCACACCTGTCTGTGGCATACATGCATTCACAAGTTGTAATCCTGTCCTCACTCCGCTAGACACATCATAGCTTCCTATAATTTCTAATTCTGTCACCTTGCTTGCATCCAAAACGTCTACTGTAATGTTCTCTATTTCTTGCGCCTTATTAGCCGCTTCTTCGGATAGAAAACTAATTTTTAAATATCCATCATCCGTATAAGATAATGCGTAATCTTCGCTTTCAATCCCCTCCAATACGAGACTTTCTTTTATGACACCCGCCTCAGTAATAAAAGCCACAGAATTACTCTTTTCCAACTCTACTTCTACGCTTTTCTTATGGATGGCTGGGTCAAGCACATTAACAAAAACCGCTGTTGCTTCTGTCTGCATACTATAAATAGCGTCTGCCGCCTCACACAAATTATACTGTTCAAAATCCTCACTAAAGCCAAACTTAGAATGAAAATCCGCAAGTGAATTTATAAGTACGCATCGATTAACCAAAGTACTTTCTGCCATATTAACTGGCGCACATCCAACGATAAATGGAATACTACATTCTGTAATATCATAATTTCTAATCGTTTCTGTCGCTCCTTCTGTGACATAGACGCCCCTTTTGTACAACTCTGACATTCTTACTCACCTCCTAACTTCTTATCAATCTGTTTATAAATATTGTTCAATACAGTTCCATCTGTCTCAATATCTTGTTTTGCCTGTACAAATCGTTCTGCTTTAACAACCAATTTTTCTAAAAGCGGTTCTACTTGCATCATTTTTCTCAAATCATTTGGTATCCCATTTTTAAATCGGTCGTATTGATGCACTGTTCCGATTGTTTTTCCAAGATAGACATATACCTGATTCCTTTCTATCTCCATCATAGATAATATCCCTCCTCCTGTGGTGTTTCGACTGCAAAATTCATCTCAATTCCTCCAAAATAATAAGGAAATTCTGCTTCACTATCTATCACTGTCTTTACTGGCATCTCTAGTATCGCATCCCCGACAGAGCGCATACGATAAAACTCATTCGTAATCATGTCGATTGCATTTATCACTCTGATTCTACCGTTATAGTCGAACACTTGTATTCCTATCAACATATAAAAGACAAGTTTCTCTTTACTATTCCAAGTAGACTTCTCTCCACCCTGACATTGTATTAAGACATAAGGATATAGAGCATTCTCTTCTTCCTCGCTTCTCACTTCGGGAAGTTCTTCGAGATACACTTTTAGCTCTTTTTCTTCTTTCGTATTCTCATCACACAGAAAACGATTGTGAAAAAGAGCTAAAATACGCTTTTTCATCAATCGTTCTATCTTTTCCGTTTGTAGCATTATCCTCCCAACGCCTTTCTCATCTGCTTTCTCGCATATTTATCTAAATAATCAATAATTTTGCTTGATTCCTCTGACACTGTTTCTTTCTTGAAATACATATAAGGCAAATATCCAGTCGGAAACCAATAGAATTTTCCTCCTTTTTTTCCTCGTTGCCCTTTAGGATAACGTTGCAAAATAATATCCTTACCATTTCTCTTAAGAACCCAAGCCTTTAAGCCTTCTTTTTTAAGCTCAAGCGATACTTTTTGTGTAGATTTATATACATGCCCTTTAGCTGCATCTTTCTCCGTATTTGGAATATTTTCAAATTCTGATAGAGATACAAAAGCTCCTCTCGCTTTTATGCCTGCACTTAACTTTTTAGATGTAGCCTTTACAATGCTGCTATCTAATGTTGCACTTTTAGAGCCTTCTTTTAAATCATATTCCTTCTTATAAGCTCTATCAAAATCTTTTTTTGCGTCTTTCGCCGCATTGTTTAAAACAGTGCGCAGAGTAAGAGGAAGCCTTTTATGTACGGAATCTAGTTTTTTCTGTATTTCTTCTGCCCCTTGTATTTCAAATTCTACAAGGGAACCCCTATTAGTCGCCATCTACACTCTCCCTTCCGTAATGATAACCATGCCTATTTCCATAGGAACCTCTTCGCACTAAAGTTATCTCAGCCATATTGTTCCAAATTTCCACCTCGGTTATCTCATAACTACTTCCATCAATTTCTATACTTCTCCTCACTTCTGGAAGAAAACCAAGCTCTTGCAGAGTAATAAAAAGGAGATGAGTCATCGTCTGATATGCTTTTTGTCTTGTATCTCTTGACGATTTCCCAGCTCCTGTTTTATTTCTTTGGACTTCATCCAAGATGCATTTTTTATCTTCTCCATTTATTTTATGATAATCCGCCATTTCTTCTATATTGATAAAAACTTGCGTATTATCTTTTTCTAATTGTTCCTTGAATTTACTCATTATGCCAACTTATGCCAACATTACAGAGATATATTCTCCAACCACAACTGTTTTTTCTGCTGCTTCTACACAAATTCCAAACAAGGTCGTTGCTGTATCTGACGCAATCGTTTCTGCTGCCTCACTTACTGTAGCTTCTCCCTCTTCGGGCATTGGTATTAACTTGACACCATCATCACCAGCCGTATAAGACACAGCATCGCCTGGACCAAAGGTTCCAGCCTCAGCGCAAGGAAACTTAAACACTCCAAAAGTATGTAAAGTACCAAGTTCTCCATCCTTCATCTGACAGCCTGCCACATAAAATCTGGAGCCATAAGCTACTACTTCTCCTGGAAGAATTGTTGCTCCTGTATTATTTACAAAATCAATACTTTCTCCTCTTTGTATATATTTTCCAGTCATCTTTTACCTCCTTATAAATCCAAGCTTACTTTGACACCATCGTTCTTAACTAATCCACGATAATCGAGAACTGTAATGCCCCAATCACAATAAATATCCCAGATAAAGCCCAATTGACCTGCTTTCTCACTCTTTCTAACCGTTGCCATTTTTTGTCCATTTAGATAGTCGATATGGATTCCAGGTACATCCTTAGAATACATAAAATAAGGGTCTGTTTTCCCGCCTGCATAATTAATATAAGGTGTCTCAACGATTTTAAGCGGATAATTATAGAGCGGATTTGCAGCCTGTGTATTCTCTGGTGTGTTAATTGTCTGAGAGAGGAAAATCGTCTGAAAATCAAAGGCACATCCCAAAGGAACAATCATACCACTTGGTTTCACAACAATTGGTCTTCCTTCATCATCCACCGCATCTCCGATTTTAATAATCATTCCCTTCACGGAATTTCCACTAATTGTTGCTGCCGTTTTCATGATATTATTATGTTCTTTGCAAAACAGAGGATTTCCATCGTAAATCACAGGATTAGATAACAATGTATAGAAAACTTGCTGTTCCACTGTTCTCTCTTTCGCCTTCGCCCAACGTTTTGGCATAGAGGTCACAAGACCGATATCATCATCGATAAAGGCTTTCCTACTCAAAGTGAACTGACGACCAAATGTCTTTAACTGTCTCGTTGGACGTTTAAAGTCCTCTGTTGTACCATGCTTTAATTCGCCACCCTCTGGCACTTCCTCAAATAAATCAAAAGAGCCTTGTACATACATACTATCTGTAGCCTTAAAGTTTGGTAAAGAACCAAAGCTACAAAACGCCTCATAGCTATTATCGTATTCCTGATATCCAGCAACATACGCTTTCTTTACCGTCTTATCTAAGATGGATGGGAAAGACGCCTCTGGATTGAAAAACTGCCTCGTCAAGTGAGAAAACATTTCATCTGGATTCATCATTCTCGCATTAGACTCTCCGTCTTTTTCTAAGGAATAGATTGCCATATCTCGAAGTGTCATTCCAGTGAACTGTTCTGCTTCTCTTCTTTGCTTATCATTCTCTACAGTGATGCCTCCTCGCATTAGACAAGCATCCGACATCGCACGAACCATATTTTCTCTTTGGTCAGTTACCTCGAAATCTCCACTATAAAATCTGGAATCTCCTCTTGTAGATGTTCTCGCAGAAAGTTGTCCTAATACTGCTGTTCTCACCTCATCCATTGTATTTCCTGCGTCAATGAATGTTTGCGGGTCTATATCAAATTGCTGGCATAAACCTCTAATATTTCTTGCTCTTTCTCTCTCTTCTCTAATTGCTCTTTGTACATCTTCTATGCCAGTTCCTACTACTGGTTCATTCGATGCTTCATTTGATGCTCCATCTTCTCGATTGCTCGCAGTTACTGTATGGGTTCCCCCATCTAGTAATGTTCTATTATTGTCTTCCCCTTCCTGCCACTCTCTAATCTTATTTCTTACTTCTTGTAATCTTCTTTTTTGCTCTTCTGTTAAATTTTGAATGCCACTTAGTTCTCTTTCTTCATTTAATAAAGCTTCTAAATCCATTACATCTAACCTCCTATTTATTCCTACTGTCGGGTCGGCTGGCACACTGACGACCGATATCTCATACGGATACCATTTGGTTGCTCTTCTGCCATGCTGTGTACGCTCCGTCTTCTCAATACGGTATCCCATGCTAACCCCTTTCAGAGTTCCGCTTTTTACTTTTCCCTCGATATCTTTTGAAAATTGGTCATCGTCAAACTCAATTGTTGCGACGCCCCTTCCATTTTCTATACCGACTTCCGCAATCTTCCCGACAACTTTGTCGGTATTGTGGTTAAAAAGCACAACCCCCAATTCTCTCAATCGGTAAAGGTCTACTTCCTCCTCCCTATGTCCCAATACTTCATCATAGTACTCATCGTTCACCCAGTCATAACGCTTAACTGGGTACTCCGAGGAAAAAGACAGCCTTACTCTCCTGTCATCACTCGACAATACCTCCAGAGGAATCGTTCTCGTCATCCCCTGTTCCTGACTCCTCGTCATTTGATAACTCTGTTTCATCTGTTGTCTCATTTACTTCATCTTTCCCTCCTATCTTTGTTCCATAAATCATGCTCGATATATCTAATCCTAATTCTTGCGCATAGTCTTGAACCTCCTTCATATCGTCAAGTTGCTGTTTCCAGTCTCTTCCGTTTTCACTCGCCATCTCTTTAAATGTCTTTTGCCCAGACTGTAAAGCCGTCTGAGTCGCATTACTTTCTTTTACAGGGTCAATCCATTTTTTAGGAGGGCGGATGAACTCGTGAGCCAAATACAGTTCTTTCTTTTCTATATTAGAAAAGAAATCAATATTCATTTTGAGAATGCCTTTACTTGCACAAATCAATACAAAAGTCTCATATACTTCATCCAAAAAATCATGTATTATTTCAACATCCTCTTCGTAGGTAAAATCATCCTCTACAGCTCCTTGTCTCGCAGAGGAATATGTTGATTTTGATAGGTCTCTTGTTACTGCTTCATAAGAAAGCCCCATTCCAGAGCTTACCAAAAGTTGCATTGTCCTAAGAAAGCTATCTGTTTCTGCTGCCTGCCCGCTTGGATTTACAACTGCGATATCCTCATCTGCGTCAAGCTCTTGAATCAGTCCTGGGCTCAGCTTTTTCCTCCGATAACGTTCTTCTCTTGGCTCTTTTTTTCTATTGTTTAACTCTGCCAATCTTCCAGCTGTTCCATTTTTTCGGGTAATGAAAACAGATAAACAAGCCGCTGCCCTTTCTTTTACGGATACTGTTGTTATATACTCGTTTATATCCCGAATTCTAGTTAAGACTGGTGCAAAATCTGTCACTTCTCTTAATTGCGTAGGTCGCTTTTTCGTCCACAAAAAAATGACATCCTTTGCTGGAGCTTTAAAATTTTCTAACTTTAAATTTCCATAGATGTCATATTGTTTAAAATAATAATAAACTGCTTTCCCGTCCTTATCATACTCAATCCCATCCAGAACGGTATTCCCCTTAAAGTGGGGACTTTGTTGTGATTCATCCAACTGGTCTACTTCTAGTGCTCGAAGCTGGAACGGAATGGTTCGCTTTTTATTATAAATTTTTAAAAAAATAATCCCTCCATCTACTTTTTTCCTGCGAATTAACATTCGCAACATCTGTGTGAGGGATTGCTGTCCTGTCACATCACAATATTGTTTTTTGCACCACATTTTCCATAACAATTCTATTTGACTATTTAATCTTTCATTTGGCGTTTTCGCTTGCAAATTATAGCCAAAACCAACCGTATTCCTGATATATGCAGCGGTAACACTATTAGCAATATCTGAATTGCGTTCCAAATCCCTAGCCTTGTCTCGAAGTGGTCCTCTTGAATAAGAATCTACCATCTCCGCACCACCTGTCGGTGCTCTCCAGTCAGAATTTCTGCGGTCTGTATTTGCATCATAGTAACGCAACTCATCTCGTATTAATGTATTTTTTAATGCTCTTTCTGGCGAGAAAAAACCAACTACTCTATCGAATATATGCATTTTTACCTCCCATCAAAAAAAGCCTGGTAACAATTATCTAGTAGCGAGGAATCTTCTTGCGCCTCTTCCGCCTTTAATTTATCTCTTAACTCATATAGTTCAGAAAGATTTGCTCTGGTTAAAGAGCGACTTCCTATCTGATATGACTGTCCACCGTAAAGTACCGCCCGAATTGCCTCTTCTACCTGTTTTGATGTCAACTCCTCTATTTCTAATTGGTTTTCTTGTGACTTTGTATTTTTACTTAAACCAATCATCACCAAACCCTCCTAACTCAAAATCATCTTCTTCTATCCTGCTTGGTCTAATATCTTCTGCCTGTTCTATTTTCCTTCTTGTGGAAGATTCTTCCTCTTCAAGGAAAAGTCGGCGCACACCTAGGAAATCAGCTGCACATGCCGCATAAACTTCTGTATCTAGGTAATGATTGTCAATACGAATTTTCTTTGGTTTCCATTTTTCCACCCTTGAACTTCCACGTCTCACTACAACCTTATGTTCTGATGTCACCTGTTCACAATAATCAGCATCAACATCCGCATGAACCATCCAAGAGCCTCTGCCGTTTTCTCGCCTCATACGTCTCGATATATCATCCTTATACTTATCCGTGTCAATGATAAGAATATTGATTCCAAATAAATTGTTATCTTTATTTACTTTGCTAAGATTATAGTAGCTTCTAAGAGGATGGCTTGAGCCTTTTCCTGCCACACACCATTCAGAATTGCGGATGCAGAAATTATAAACATTACTTGTATCAAATCCGCTATCCATCACACATAAATCTACCATTTTCTTATTGCCATCTTCATATGGATAATCCAGATTCATAATATCTTCTACTTCGTCATAAGAATACGCCAATCCATGACAAATATTTTGACTTGTCATATGCTTTCCCCACGCTCTTATCGTCCAATAAAACTTATTTTCCTGCACATCAACACCTGCGGTCAATAACTTCGCCCAGCTCGGAACTGTAAATTCTGGGATTTTTGTCTGCCTCCTCTTAATAACCTGTGCATCTGTCCGAAGTTTTTCTTCCTCCCATGGCTCAGCTAACCAGCTATTGACAAAGTTTTGCATTTTATCAGGGTCGTCTTTTGATGCCATAAACTCTTTGGCAACATCCACAAACGATACAAAAGGACTATATAACGTATTAATCCAAAATCCAATCTTGCGATGATTTTCACTTCTCTCCTCTACAATTCTCCACTCTCCATGACGAATCATTCCTGTTTTATAGCGCTCATCAATGACACCGCCACATTCTTGACATACATATACCGCTGTCTCTGCTCTATCTATCTCAGATTTTCCTACTTCTTTCTCACTCCATTTGATTTGCGAAAACAGAAGTTCAATATACTCGCCACAGTGAGGACATGGAACAAAGAAATGTTTTTCCACATCACAAGATTTTAAATTTTTCCATATATGACCATCCGCTTTCGTCGGTGTACTAGTCATTACAATAAGACTGTTTAAGAATGTCTTTGTCCTTTCTCTTGCAAGAGAAATCGGCTCTGCTTCTCTTCTGGTAGCCATTGGCA
This sequence comes from Blautia sp., assembly GCA_030841965.1. Taxonomy (GTDB): domain Bacteria; phylum Bacillota; class Clostridia; order Lachnospirales; family Lachnospiraceae; genus JAUUSJ01. The sequence continues at coordinate 5,597 of JAUUSJ010000042.1, read as the reverse complement.
TCTTATCTACTTCATCAAGTAATAAGAGGCGGATTGGTTTAGACGCTAACTGAGAAGGTGAGTTTGCGCCTGTCAAACTTAGATACATTCCATCAAACTGCATCTCCAACTTATCTGATTGGTATTTTTTATATCGTTTCTTCAAGACTGGTGACGAAAGAAACATTGGTTCTAATCGGTTTTTACTGATGGATTCTGCCAAAGTATCCGAGGGATAAACTAGCATAGCAGGGGAAGGGTCTAAATGAATAAAATATCCTAAAATATTATTAATTGCCTCCGTTCCTCCTACCTGCGTAGGTTTACAAAACACAATTTCAGATGTATTAAAATTATTTGCTTCGTCCATAATTCCTACCAAATACGGAGTAATCTCGTTATTCCATTTACCAGCAAGAGCAGATGACTTTTTATCTAAGACTCTATATTTCTCAGCCCACTCAGAAACTTTAATTTTTTCTGGTGGTTTTAAGAAAGTCTGCAAACTTTTCTGTATATAATCTGGTCTATCCATCATGCTTCAACTTCCTTGGTCTACCACCATCCGTCTTCTTCTTTGGTTCAATATCGAGCACAAACTCTTCTAACCTCTCGTCAATTAAGTCCAGTACTTTCTTTTGAAGTAGTCTTTTCTTTCTCTCATTTAGCTCAAAACCAATCTCACCAGTAATCAACTGTGGAAGACTCCTAGCGAAAGAGCGAAATTCAGCAAAAAAATTATTATAATCACTAACAATCTGTTCAACTGGAAGATACTCGCCATTTTCAATCGCTGTTTTTAATACATGTAGCTCTCCCTGAGAGCGCTTCAACACAACTTCTGCCTGCAACTTTTCCTTTTTTAGTTCTGCCACAGGCTTACTTACCCTTCGCCCTGCTGCACCCTTTCTAAGTTCCTCACAGTAGCATTGAATCGCTTCAGTCAGATTATATCTATATCGATTCCCTTTTTTGGTATATGGGATAACTCCTTTTTCACTTAATTGTCTTATTCTATCACTTGTAACTCCCAATATTTTCGCCAGCTCTTTCGATGATATCTCTTGATTTAAATATTCCACCAAATTTTCACCTTCTTCCGCATTTTTTCTAACTTTTTTTGCCAAACAAAACCCTTAGACCCCTAAAAAAATGGGTTTTTTTGGGGCAATTTTGTGCGCTTCCCCTTCTGACCCGCATAACTTTTGGCTTTGTAAGTACCTTTTTGTACTAATTTTATTTTTTAGCTTGCTACCTCTCTCTTTTTCGCTCTTCCCACTCCCTCAATAGCGACAATAAATCCACACTCAACACAGCCTGTCGCCCTCTCCTCTATAGCCTCCACTGTAGCTGTACAGCACCCCACGCAAAGCGACACATGAAGGCAAGCAACTACTAGGCACAGCCTCACAAGCCTAGTACATGGCAAGGACGCAAGCCTACTGGTTCTCTGTTGTGACCATGCTTAAGCCCTCTGTAAAGACCCAAGTTCAACATCTCCCTGTCCTCCTATTCCCTCACCTAAATATGATACTTACTAATATTGTTGCATTATCTAAAAGATACCAAATACTTTCTCTTTCCATATCCTAAGCGAGCACAATAGACTACTCTATATTCCTTATTACTCTCATCTGCCAAACCACATTAACCCAAAGTACAATCCCTCATCTTTAGTGTCAACTGTAGTACTTCTGCCTATTTCAGTAACGCTATAGCCTGAATGGATGAGCGGATTCTTTTGGGATACTTTTTTGAAAATACTTTTTTCAAAAATTTATTCTTTTTCTGAAAAATAAAAAATGCCTTTATCTGCAAAAAAGCATAACAAAAGAGAGCGTCTTCAACGCTCTCTTTCTGAACACTATTCACTTTGTTGCTCATGTTGTGCTATAAATTCATTCATCATTTTCATGAGCTGTCCAGCTTGGCTAACTCCTGCTTTCTCACAGGCAACAGCAAATGCTTCTACCGTTTCCCTTTTCATTTTATAACTTTTGGACATCCAGCCAGCTTTCTTTTCATATTTTTTCGTAGCAATTGTTTGCTTAGACGGATTACCTATTGGCATTACAATACCTCCAATCTCTATTTATTTTTTTGTTTTTTTATTAATAATAAGATAAAATAATTGAATAGCTTTTCTAAATGCATCAATAATTAATATCCATCCAATAATTGACAAAATTCTATGCTTCAGAAAAAATTTAATTATATCTTTAAACATACTTTACACAGATGAGTTCTTTATGTTATAATTATTTTACGAAGGGCTTTCGCCCTCCGTTTTATCTTTAGTGACAATTCTTAAAAGTATTTGTTCATCCAGTGTTCAAATACTATTAAGGCAATTCCTTTTATTAGCTCTGCGATTGCTTTGACCGCTACTTCTCTGTAATCGATAGAGCTTCTTTTGTGTTTTCTTCTCATCTGCTTTTCTCACCTCCTTATGTATATATAATACCATATGGTACACCATATGTCAAGGCTTTTTTGCAAAAATATATTTTTTCTTTTATCTTGTGAAAATCTAATTTTTAAAGATAAAAGAAAAAACACATCTTGAGTGATGTGTTTTGAGCTATTTTTGCTATTTTATATATTAACACATTTTAATCGGACATTGGAGGACATTTTTAAATTTTTTTAAAAAATCTTCGATTTCTTTTTTGACAATTTTCTCCTGTATAGGTAATCTTGCGTTTTGGGAAAAGGTTATTCATTTTCATCGCCGTCTGCTGCCATGTTAAGCCTTCTATGTAGTAAAGGCGAAACATAGTTCTTATCTCGCTTTGCTCTATCGATTCAATGAACTCTTCTGCTGAATTAGTCAGCTCTAGCAATTCTTCTTCCTTTGCTTTAAGTCTCATTTTCCTGTTGAATAATAAATCTTTTGTTCTTTTATATTCTACAGTCGGATATCCCGTTACCTTAAAATGCTCCTTTCCTCCCATTCCTCCGCTCACTACATCACTCACTAAGTCTCCGTCTTCAATTTTCCTCAATTTTTTCTCCGTTTTATCTATCAGCTCCCTAAGATGTTTTATCTCAGCTTTCATGTCAGCGTATTCGATTAATACCTTTTTATTTAACATATTACCCCTCCTAACATGACAATTAGCCTGCTATTTAGACAGACTAATTGTACCTTTATTTTTACATCTCTATGAAAATATCTTATACCATTCTTTCTCTTTTGGTTATTGTTTTTGTTAATCGTATCAAACCATCTGAATTTACATCTAATGTTGCTTTTATGCATTCGTTTACTTTTATATCGACTTTATCAATTTCATACTCTGCAATTGCTTCTACGGCTTCATTTAATAATCTTATTAGATTTTCTTTTCCCGAAAAGCTTTTCTTGATTTTTTCTTTCATTTTTTCTTTTGACATTTCTTTTTTTTGAAATATTTTTGCTTCTGTACAGTTACAAAGCATATTTGCGAGCACTTGTGCTGTTTCTATAGTATTGCAAGGCTTATCTAGTGTAACCATTTGACCACAAAAGCTACAACATCCTACTGTTATGCATCCATCTTCTTTTTTCTCTTTATGTGTCATCTTTATATCTTCCATCATATCCTCCATCTCTTTTTTCTCGGCTCAGGATATCCAAATATTTTTTCATATTCTGATATTATCTTTCCATCTTTGATATATTTATTTTTATACCAATAATTTTCCTCCGTATCCTTATAAATTTCTTTTATTTTATCGCCATCTATAATCTCTCCTATCTTCTCTGTCTTTAAATGTTCTTTCTGATATCCCGCTCGGTTTTCATAACTTGCCGACTTTTCATAACAAGCTTTTAACTCTTCTTCTGGCATTTTTATCCCCTACACTTTCTCTAATTGTGTTAGATAATATTCCAACGTCTCTATTGCATCTTTCCATCCGTAGCAGACTTTTGCGAAGTACCCTTGTTTAGTTAACCTTTCTATCCACAATTTCTGTGTTTTCGTTAGTCTTCCCTTTTCGGTTTTCAATTCTATATACAATCCATGGAAGTTTCCTCTCGCCACTGGCAAGCACAGGTCTGGTACGCCTGCCTTTACTCCTCTTCTTTTAAATGCTACCGCCTCTGCTTTATCTCGCCTGCCGCCGTTGGGAATGTGATGTAGCAACTCCAGTTCTGGCATTCTTGCCTTTTGGTAAGATGCCCATTCAAAAATCGCTTCTTGATGTCCCTCTTCTTTGTCTAATCTATAATTTCTCACTTTATTCCTTCTTTCTTAATCCTCAAGCCACCCATTCTCCAAACAATAAAATTTGTATATACATCCACACATTAGGCTGATCCAAACTATCCAAAATATTACATTGCCAGCATTAGAGGTGCAGTTTTCTAATATTTCATCAATAGTAAAATTTTCATAAAAAATAGAATTATCAGAAATTGTTCCATCTGCCAGTTTTGTATAAATCGTTCCCGTGTAGTTTTTTTGAACTCCATAATATTTAAACCGAACCTTAACGTACTCAGAGGACTTCCAACTCCAGACTCTTTCACTTTTAATAGTTTCTATGTATTGTGGACTTGGAAGACGTATTTTGCCATAAGGAAAAATAATCCCACAAAATTTTAAATTCTTAACGTGTTTAGATTCTCTATTTTCGATTTCCCAATCGTACCATATTTCCTTTTCCTTATATTTTTTTCCTTTTGAATCTTTTTTAGTAACCCATTCTTCGTGGCGTTCATATCGTTCCTCAACTTTTTTAACATAGAGATATTTTCCACCAATCTCATCATATGTTACAGTATCAACTGCTTCCAAATTACCATATACAAAGGCGTTTCCGACATTCGTATCCATACCGTACTGGAATAATTCAGAACTCTCAATATGTACCGCTTTTTGATACTCCGCATTTTTATCATTCTGATATTCTATTATCTTTTCAGATATAAGAAAACCAATTGTTAGCATAACCGCCACAATTGCGATACTCACAATTATTTCACGTTTAGTTATTTCCATATGTTTTATCTCCGAACAAATTCTGCGGTGCATTAATTGGCGCCTGATAATCGAGCCTTTCAAACTCTCTTACCTCATAATCTGTCCATTCCAGAAAAATTCTTGTTGGGAACTTTTTTACATATCTGTTGTATGCTGTAATAGACTTGTTGTAATTTTCCCGATATTTAGTAAGAGTATTTTCAATCAATGCCAGTTCGTTCATAAGTTTCTTGTAATTCTCATTACTTTTTAACTCTGGATACGCATATGTGACTGCTGCAATCGCCATATTAACATCTTCAACAGAATTTCCATTACTCATATTCTTAGCTAAATCTGTTAGCGTTTCCGATTCATGCTTATCATATTGCTTAACGCAGTCTGCCAGATTGTATACTTTATCTACTCTAGATTTTTCTTGTACCTTGATATCTGAACTTGCCTGCTTGACTGACTCTTCTAAACTAATAGCTTTATTCGACGCCGATTGAACGCCAAATATACACATCAATCCAACTGCTACCACTGTTCCACCAATAATTAATATTAATTTGTAACTCTTCATTTCAATTTTCTCCTTTCCGCCTTGCAGGATATAGGCGTTTGCGAAACGCCAGAACCCGCATAAATACGGGATTCTTTTTGTCA
>JAUUSJ010000277.1 GCA_030841965.1 Blautia sp. | reverse complement strand
TAAATGACTATATGAGCAAAACTGCGCGTAAAATCATCGATTACTGTATCCATCAGGATATTGGTACGCTTGTTGTCGGTTACAATGCGACTTTCCAGAAAAGTTCGAAGATAGGAAAACAAAATAATCAAAATTTTGTAAATATTCCATATGGGAAACTTCGAGATAAATTAGAATATCTTTGTGAATTAAATGGGATTGTCTTTGTGAAACAGGAAGAAAGCTATACCTCAAAAGCATCTTTTTGGGATAAAGATGAAATTCCAATCTACGATGCCAATCATCCAAAGCGCTATTCTTTTAGTGGAAATAGGGTATCCAGAGGTCTGTATCAAACAGCAGAAGGGAAAACTTTGAACGCGGATGTGAACGGTGCATTAAATATTTTGCGAAAAAGTAACGTTGTGAGCATTACGGCTCTATACACTAGAGGCGAAGTGGACACGCCGATAAGAATAAGGATTGCCTGATAGCAGGTGGAAACTTAAATATCAAACTTCTTAAATAGGTGCGTAAGCACCTTAGAAGCCCATTACCTTTAGGTGATGGGTAGTTCACAATCAAAAAATAGGAGAAACTGTTGACTTAGTAGCAGTCTCACCGTGAGTAATGGGGGAGAGTGGTGAGCAAATAGGGGCTTTGAAAAACTTAAGTTGAGGATGTTTAGAGACATGGAAATAGAAAGTATTATTATGTCAGGGTTACAGCTGAAAAAGTTAATAGGAAAAAAGGTAGAGCCACTCATCGCAGAATATGATTTGAGACTGGTAGAACTAGATATTTTAGTTTTTTTAAGCAGAGAGAGGGAACGTAATACGGCAAAGGAGATTATGCATAAAAAGCATTTATCAAAGGCTCATATATCGAAGTCTATTGATAATATGCGAGTGCGAGGCTTTATTGAAGTTCGTGAGGATAAGGAAGACCATAGAATCTTGCATATTATTCTCACGGAGAAATCAGAGGAGGTAGCAAAAAAAGCGGAGAAGATATATGAAAATTGTTGGCAGACTGTGAAGAGGAATATCACTGCGGAAGAGATTCAGATAGTGAATTCTGTGATTGAGAAGATGAATTATAATATTAGCCGGGAATTGGAGGAGATTTAGAGAAACTTTAGAGAAACTGAGTTGGTTGGAGTGGTCCACCTACCTTTAGATTGCTTGGTTCCATTCATGGATTTAGAAAAACTGAGTTAATTGGAGTGATAGAATTGATTTGGTTGAAAAAAAGTGATGGTGTAAAATTTTGGTTGGTTGGATAATTGCTGTAATGGGGGGAGACGCTAAGAGAGTCCGTAGATATGTCCTCGAAAAACACGTTCGTTCCCACGGTTTTTCGACATACGCTGATTTTTGCCGCTTCCCGCAAACTCGCGCTTTCAGCGCTCAGACAGTGCTCCAGCGGCAAAGCTAAGTATATCGAAAAACCGCTCCACTCTCTATCGTTTTTAGAGAACATATCTACGGACTCTCTTGGCTGTGTACTGGCAGAACACTATAGAATTTTTTTATAGGGACAACTACTATATAGTTTCGATATGAGTTTTTTGCTTTTTTATTTATAAAAAAGTTACACTATCGTTGAAAGCAGGAAAACGGCATAGAAAATTGTTCTAGATTTTTTTATGGATTATCCAGAGAGAAAATCTAGAACAGTTTTTTCGTTTTAGAAAGTTTAAGATTCTTTCGTACTTTCAGAGGTTTTCTATACTTTTAGGGTTCTCTTATGCCTTTAGGGTTCTTTTATGTTTTTAGGGCTTTTTTACATTTTTAGGATTCTTTTATACTTTCAAAGAGGTCTTTTATATTTTTAATAATTTTTCAATTCCAATTGCGACCCCATCTTCTGTATTAGCAGGGACAATCTTCCATGCGGCTTCTTTGCAGAGTTTGCTTGCGTTTTCCATCGCCATTCCGTATTTTACGAAAGAAAGCATTTCTTTATCATTGTCAGCGTCCCCGAATGCGGCGGTTTCCTCGGGAGAAATCTTTAATTTTTCTAGAAGAAAGGATACTCCGTTATGCTTTCCAGCTTTTGGATTCGATGTCTCGATTCGATTGAGAACGGAGGAAGTGATATAAAGTTTTGGTTCTAAGTTTCTTAATTGTTCCCATAGGGTATCTCTAAGTTTTGCATTCATGGAGAGCAAATCGAGGCCGTCGATTTCATTTTTATGTATTTCGATAAAGGAGAAAATGTCTTGGACGGGTTGTCTCGTACTTTTAATATATTCTACTGCGTAAGGGGTGGAGCCGTAGGCGAGAGGGTCTTTGACATATTCGCATTTGGCGTAAGGAATTCCGTTTATAAAGACTTCATGAGTTACTGCTAAGTCTTTTGTCAAGTCCATGATTTGGTCGATGCTTTTTGGCGGTAGGGTGATTCGCTGAAGGCAGTTTTTTGTCTTTAATTCATAGATGGCGGCGCCGTTTGAAGTAATTGCGTATTCGATTCCGGCTATTTCTGTGATAGACTTTGGCAGGGCATCGAGACAGCGACCACTGGCGATTACAATATGGACTCCCTTTTGGATGGCTAGCTCTAAGGCGTGTTTGGTTCTAGGGGAGATGTTTTTGTCGTTGCTTAAAGTCGTTCCGTCTAAATCGAGAGCGATGCATTTTATCATAGTGAAAAACTCCTTTCGGTGATAATTTTGGTGTGCTGTATTGGTTAGTTTATGGTGTTGGGTAAGAGATGGGGTGGTGGTATATTTTAGTATAGGGAGGATGGGGAAGTTTGTCAACTTATTGGGTGGATAGGGATAGCGTAATTTTTTTGTTAGTTAGATAATTGCTGTAGAGGGGACAGATGTGAGGGAGTTTGGTACAAGGAGAGTGAGAGGGGAGATGTAAAGGGAGGAGGGAAGTAGATGTTAAAAGAGTAAGGAAATAGACGTTAAGAGAGCAAGTAGACGTTAAAAAAATAGGAGGAAAGTAGACGCTAAGAGAGTCCATCGATATGTCCTCGAAAAACACGTTCGTTCCCACGGTTTTTCGACATACGCTGATAT
>JAUUSJ010000041.1 GCA_030841965.1 Blautia sp. | reverse complement strand
TCGAAAAACCGTGGGAACGAACGTGTTTTTCGAGGACATATCTCCTGCCTCTCTTAGCGTCTGCTCACTCCCTTAACATCTAATCAATTCTACCTCTCCCTAAACTGCTCCGAAATCGTCCTCACTCCCTCGACCGCTAATACAACCGCCAAGACAACAAGCAAGCTTCCAATTCCCGCACGGACAGCACACCATGCAACTTCACCCGTCCCCGCAGCAAGTCCTTTGACATTCGTAATAATCGTCTGACAAAGTGATACCACCGTCACAATCAACATAAACGCCATTGGAAGTAAAAACATTTTATTATTCTTACCCATCTTCCCAAGCCAAGCAGCCACAGCCAGAAGTCCAAGGGCAGCCAAAAGCTGATTTGCCGCTCCAAATAACGCCCAAATCTTTGCATACCCTGTCATTCCAAGAGCAATGCCAAGTACAACCGTGATAATCGTAGCTACATAAGGATTCGTCACTGTTTTCTTAAATCCCTGCGCATCTTTATACGTCTGCCCAGATTCAAGCCAAAATTCCTGGAACATATATCTCGCAAGACGAGTCGCCGTATCAAGTGAAGTAAGACAAAATGCAGACACCGCCAAAATCAACATAGAATAGATAATATGCTCCACTCCAGAAAGGAATGGAATTGTCGCACACATCCGTGAAATACCTGTCGCAAATACTGCTGTCGGTGTCGTCACTCCACCTGGTACATATTCCTCCCAAATATATCCAACTGCACAAAGAGAAATCAGCGCCAAGGCACATTCAATCAACATACCTCCGTAAGCGATTGGCTTCGCATCCGCCTCATTATTCAACTGCTTTGCAGTCGTACCCGAGCCGACAAGTGAGTGGAAACCAGATATCGCACCGCAGGCAATTGTGACAAAAAGTGCCGGGAACATACTTCCAAGCGAAACGCCAGAACCATACTGAGCCGAATCGACAAACCCTGTAAACGCCGGTATAGATAAAGACGGATGTGCTCCCAAAATGCCGACAACTGCGACAATCATCATACCATAGAGCAAAAAAGAACTCAGATAATCTCGAGGCTGTAACAAAATCCAAACTGGCGTCACAGATGCGATGGCAATATAAATACCTACAATCACCATCCATGTATTTCCGCTCAGATAAATAGGATGCCAATTCAATCCAACAACCATACACGCGATAATCGCAACAACACCGACGACTGTCGATACAGCTAATGAGGCGTTTCTTCGATATACCATCATTCCAAAAATAATCGCAACGACAATAAAAAGAATCGAAATCATCGCGGTAGACGCATTGGCTGCACTCGCCGCCTTATCCAAAACTCCACTCTCATCATAAGTTGCCTGAAAGGTACTTGCAACGATAGAGGCAAAGGCAGCTACAACTAAAACTAAGGTCAAATAGGAAAAGATAAGAAATAGCTTCTTTGCTCTCGTACCGATACTTGTCGCAATAACCTCACCGATGGACTGTCCCTTATTTCTCACAGAGGCAAATAATGCGCCATAATCGTGAACTCCACCGATAAAAATACCTCCGATTAATACCCAGAGCATAACTGGAACCCAGCCAAAAACAGCCGCCTGGATAGGTCCATTAATTGGTCCTGCACCTGCAATCGATGAGAAATGATGTCCCATCAGCACAGGCGCCTTAGCTGGCACATAGTCTTGACCATCCTCAAGCTCATGTGCCGGTGTCACTCTGTTTGGGTCCACACCCCACTGCTTTGCCAGCCATTTTCCGTAGAAGAGATATCCCGCTAATAAGATAGCGACACCCACTAATAAAATCACTACTGCATTCATTTTCATTTCCTCTCTTTCTTCGTGGTAGTCTAGGCGCAAACTCTCCCAAATTCAGATAGGAGAGTTTCACCTGCTACATATTTTTTTCATAAATTTGGCATTCTCACGTCCACTTCGATTCGTAAAAACCTTATTCTCATCGAGAATAATTGCAGCCGTGTGAAAATTCATCCAGCCATACCATGAAAAACGAAAACTTTTATAGATTCGACATCTGCGAACCGCCTTTTTCGCCTCGGCAGTGCAGGTATCACATAAAAAAACAGCGGTAATATAACTATACATATGACCAGGCTTTGGTTGAATCAGCTTCATTCCCTCCTCATATGCGTAGTCTTTACATTTCTCATACCATTCTCTTGTAAGGTGAGGTAGAGAAAATATATAGACAAATTCATTGCTGTCGGCATCCCAAAGTTTTGCCTTCTTTACTAATACATACTTCTCAGAATGAACAAAAAAACGACAGTGAGCTTTTAGTGGAATTCCATCCTCCCTCTCCTCTTCGTATTTTTCAATATCAAAATATGCCTCATAACTTTTTAAAAGTCTATCCAAAGCCTCATCTCGACTCATCTTTTTCTCCATAACTCTTCCTCCACTTGGTATGATAGATATATTAAATACTAGCGCCATCGCATAGTGAATGTAAATTTGATTTGTGTTAACGACATGCTAAATAATCAATATATCCTATCTGTTTTCTATGACTTATTATCGGATTCCTTCTTACAAAAGTCAACAAATTTCGCATTTTCCAGCTTTAAAGCGTGATATATTAAGTGATAAATAGGATTTACTTTATAAAATTAATGGATTTCCTTTTTGTACATGGACAAAAGTTTATCCAAGTAGATGGACTTAAACTGTTTGCTCGCTAGAGCCTGTTTCATCGGTGGCAACTTCAAAATTGTGCCAAATACGGCTGCCATCGCACGGTGATTTGCAAATGCCTGATTATCGAAAATCAGATTCTGCAGCGTTCCTTTTTCAATTGCCTGAAGTACAAACCGATGTGTGCTATTGACCGGTGTAATAACCTGCACTGGACGGTGTTTTAACTCGATGGCTTTGGTCGGACAATTTCTCGCACAGACACCACATCCTAAGCAAATCTCTTTATCCACCACTGGATGTTTCTTTGGTGCTTTTCCTTCCTCTCTCTTCTCATCTTCTTCCATCGCAATCGCTAAAATTGGACAGACTTTCGCACATTTTCCACATTTGACACATTTCTCAAGGGAAATATCTGGAATATAGTTTGTCGTCGCAACTGGCTGCATCGGAGAAAACCGTCTCGCCGCCTGCAATGCTTCGCAACAACATCCACAGCAATTACAAATAAAAGCTGGATGCTCCCTCACATTTTCTCCAATCTGTACGAGATTGCTCGCATAGGAGCGTTCCAATGCGTCCATCGCCTCCTCCTTGGAGATTAACCTCGCATACTCTCCATGCTCTGCGAGTGAGCGAGCCACATTGTCAAAAGTCAGACAGACATCCCAAGGGGCATCGATTTCACATGGATGCCCTGCGTGATACGCCTTATGTCGACAATAGCATAGTCCAAGACCGATATATTTCGCCTCCTCGATAATATGAGTCGCTCTCTCATAGTCCAAAATATGATTCGTCTTATCGTTAGTCAACACCGGCTCTTGTACATAGACACGACCAAGTCTCGTCTCCGTCGCAAAGAATAATTCCTTTACAAAATCCTCCTCCACATTCATATACTGATAATATAATTCACTCAAATACTTTTGGTCGATATCTCCTCTCGTTCGCATCAGGGCAAACTCGATAAAACCTGCCATTGGAGGTGGCATGACAAACTGTCTTTGTCCATGATATTCACTGTCCACCAATAACGCTTTTTCACATAAATGGTCCAATAACTTTTCTGCCTTCGCCTCCGTCGTTCCCCATACACGCGCTGCACGTTTTAAGGTAAACGGACGAACTGGCAGCTTCGCCACCCATTTTGCTTCCTTTTCTGTATACAAGACTTGTAAAATTTTATATAAAGTCTCCGAGGCTGGCGCTCCCTGTGTGAACCAATTAATGCGCTCTTCTAAGTTTTTATAAGCATCCTTTGTCGTAAGATGTCCCATTTTACTCTCTCCTTTCTTTTTCTACTACAATCATCATTATATTATTTTTATCTAATTTCCTTTTTTTGTCAATACAAATCTTGTACTATAATACCGATAAATATTTTCCTTTTTATTTTATCCTCTTTTTAAAATAAGAGCATTTTCCTCTATAATGCAGGGATTTTCTAACCCAAGCTGAGATTCATCTTTGGCGAAAATTACTAATTTATTGGCAATATTTTGGATATAAATAGTAAAAAAGAATAAATTTCTTGACATTTTCCGACATCCGTATTACGCTTTATTTATCTGTTCATAATAAAAGATTATTTCAGAGCTTTTCGCAAAAAGAATTCTGGCAAAATTATTTTATTATATGCGGAAATATAACAAAGAGGATGAAAAATATGTATGCAACTATCTGGTCTTTAGTACCCCCATTCATTGCCATTATTTTGGCTTTAATCACAAAAGAAGTATATAGCTCACTATTTATCGGGATTGTAACCGCCGCATTATTTTGTACCAATTTTAATATCGTCGAAGCTTATACGACTATATTTAACGACGGCTTTATCGCTTCCCTCTCGGACGGCTCTCATGTCGGAATTTTAATTTTTCTAGTTATTTTAGGTACTATCGTTGTGCTGATGAATAAAGCTGGCGGCTCAGCTGCCTATGGAAAATGGGCACAGGAAAAAATTAAGACGAGAAAAGGAACTTTATTTGCAACCTTTGCTCTCGGTGTCTTAATTTTCGTGGATGATTATTTTAACTGTCTCACAGTTGGAAGCGTAATGCGACCAGTCACTGACAAACATAATGTATCGCGGGCAAAGCTTGCGTATTTAATTGATGCGACTGCAGCTCCAGTCTGTATGATTGCCCCAATTTCTTCCTGGGCAGCAGCCGTCGCTGGTGTCGTAAAGGGGACGGATGGACTGACATTATTTATCCGGGCAATTCCCTATAATTTATATTCTTTACTGACAATTGCCAGTATTTTAATCATTACTTTTTTTGATATTGATTTTGGTCTGATGAAGAAGCATGAAGATAATGCAAAGAAAGGTGATATTTTTACTTCTGGCAAGAAAATTGTCGATGACGGGGCTTTTCAGCCGATTACAGATAAGGGGAAGGTAATTGATTTGACTTTTCCTGTTATCTCTCTTATTATTTGCTGTGTTATTGGAATGATTTATACAGGTGGCTTTTTTAGCGGAGAAAGTTTTATCAATGCATTTGCCAACTGTAATTCCTCCCTCGGACTTGCGATGGGTTCAACTGCCGCATTGCTTATCACGATTGTTTTTTATGTGAGCAGGAAGATTCTCTCCTTTAAAAGCTGTATGGATGGATTCCCAGAAGGGTTTAAAGCGATGATTAGCCCGATTTTGATTTTGACTTTTGCGTGGACATTATCCAATCTGACTGGGAAATTAGGCGCTGCGGAGTACGTCAGTGGTATCTTTGAGGGAAGTGCACAGGGATTGACTGGTATGTTGCCAGCTATTGTATTTCTTGTGGCAATTTTTTTGGCGTTTTCTACTGGTACTTCTTGGGGAACGTTTGGAATTTTACTTCCTATTGTCGTTGGAATCGAACTTTCAGGGGATTTATTGATTATTACAATCGCGGCTTGTCTGGCAGGTGCAGTTTGTGGAGACCATTGTTCTCCTATTTCCGATACTACTATTATGGCATCGGCGGGAGCCCAATGTGACCATATTAATCATGTGTCTACACAGCTTCCTTATGCATTGCTTGTCGCTTTGGTCTCTTTTGTCGGATACTGTATCGCTGGGTTTGTGCAAAATCCATGGGTGGTTTTGGTTATATCATTTATGATTCTTTTGGCGGTTTTGTTTGGGGTGAAGAGGTTTTTTGTGACGGAATAGTGAGAAACGCTAAGAGAATATGATGAGGGGACACTAAAAGAATATGATAAAAAGACGCTAAGAGAGAGTGAAGATATCTGTCCCTCAAACACGTTCGTTCCCACGATTTTTCGACATACGCTGATTTTTGCCGCCTCCCGCAAACTCGCGCCTTTGGCGCTCAAACAGTGCTCCAGCGGCAAAGCTAAGTATATCGAAAAATCGCTCCACTCTCTATCGTTTGTGGGGCAGATATCTTCACTCTCTCTTGGCTGTGTATTGGCTAAACTTAATGCCTTTGCGGGAAGCGGCATAAATCGGCGTATGTCGAAAAACCGTGGGAACGAACGTGTTTTTAGAGGATATATCTACGGACTCTCTTCGCGTCTGACCCCATTACACCAAAATCATCCATCCCACAACTGAAGAAATAGGATTTCACTTAAGGTTTCTTTTTTTGCATAAACTCATGAATTACTTGAATGAAATCTTCGCCGTATTTTTCAAATTTTCTCTCTCCAATTCCGCTGATTTGTAGCATTTCTTTTTTATTAGTCGGATGTTTTAAGCACATATCGGTTAAGGTGCGGTCAGAGCATATGATGTATGGGGGCATTTTTTCTTTTCTTGCCAACTGGAGGCGATGCTCTCTGAGGGCTTCAAATAATTCGTATTCTGTTTTGGATAGATTAGTTTTTGAGTGGGATGATTGTTTTATCTTGGAGCTGGATTCTATCTTTTTCTCTTCTTTAGGAAGTTTCATTATGATTTGATTTTCTTCTGTTTTTTCTAATAGGGATATGGCTTTGGGGTTTAATCTCATTACTTGGTATTTATCGTTTGTCAGGCTGATATAGTCATTAAAGATTAAGAAATCGATGATTTGTCGAATTTTTTTCTCGCTTATTTCTTTTAAACTTCCAAATGTATTGAGCTGATTGAGTTTTCGCTCGGTAATTGTTTTTCGATTTGAGCCATGAACTATACCAGTGACTGTCGCTTTTCCCATCGGGTAGGTTAGTTCGTTGATACAATCAAAAATTTTCATTGAAATTTTCGTTACATCTTCTTCCACAAACTGAGTTAAACAATTTGAGCAATTTTCGCAGCATACTAGATGACTCTCACCAAAATACTGCAATAGATAGTTTCTAAGGCAGTCTGTCGTAAAGCAGTAAAAAGTCATTTTTTTCAGGCGCTCTCTATCTCTTTCCTTTACTAATTCCATTGTCTCGTCGTCTAATTCTACTTCTCTGTCGTTGTCAATCATATATTGATTTACTACTACATCTTTTCCTGCGTAAAATAAAATGCATTCCGCTGGCAAGCCGTCTCTCCCCGCACGACCAGCTTCCTGATAATAGCTCTCTATGTCTTTTGGCATATTATAGTGAATGACAAAGCGCACATTGGATTTATCAATCCCCATTCCGAAGGCATTAGTCGCCACTATAATTTTACTCTCGTCAAAAACAAATTTATCTTGATTTATGCGACGCTCCTCGGCGCTAAGCCCGGCATGATATCGAACAACAGAGTATCCTAGTTCTGTTAATCTCTCACTGATATCTTCCACTTCTTTTCTCGTATTGCTATAGATAACGCCAGAGTCATTTTTTCTTTTTTCAAGATATTTACATAATTCCTTGAATTTATCTTTTGGTTTTCTCACTTCAAAATAAAGGTTCTTTCGGTCAAATCCAGTTAGGACGACCGTGGGATTTTGTAATCCAAGGATGCAGATGACATCTTCCTTTACCTCCTTTGTCGCCGTCGCAGTAAATGCGCTCACTATCGGTCTTTTTGGAAGGCATTCTATAAAATCAACGATTTTCAAGTAACTAGGACGAAAATCCTGTCCCCATCTCGAAACACAATGCACCTCGTCCACAGTAAGCATGGAAATCGTCACATTTTTTGCAAATCTCAAAAATTCTTCTGTATCCAAACGTTCTGGTGCGACATAAATAATCTTATATTTTCCCTGACTCGCATAGTCTAGAGCTAATAAATACTGCTTATAAGAGAGAGAGCTATTCAAATATGCCGCATGAATACCCGCCTGATTTAGTGCTCTTACCTGGTCTTTCATCAATGAAATTAAGGGCGATATGACAAGCGTAATTCCAGACATCATCAGAGCAGGAATCTGATAGCAAATCGACTTTCCAGAGCCAGTCGGCATAATTCCAAATGTATCCTTCTCAGATAAAATACTATCAATTAACTCTTCCTGTCCTTCTCGAAAATCGTCATAGCCAAAATATTGCTTTAGCAATTCGTGTTTATTCATTCTCTATCTCCTTTCATTCACCACCCTAACCCTCTTATTCGTAATCACCGTCAACACCTGCTTCGCCTCCCCGATATCCTCTCTTTGAATCGCATACCGAAGCCCCAAAAACTGCTGCCCAAAATCAGAAATTCCCAGTTCTTTCGCCCTTTGTTCTAACCGACGCAATGTCATAAACGCCACCTGCCACTGCTCATGTGCAATCGCCTGTCCCATACGCATAAAATCTATATCATTTACATATTCCAATTTTTCATCCATCTTATTTTTCCTTCCTTTTCACCTTAATCTTTCACGAATTATTCCGCCTCTTCTGGAGGTTCCATCAATCTCATTCCAGCAACGCTAGTAACAGGAAGAGAAAAAACAATGGATTTCGCCTTACTATTCATACCAGCATCCTCCATAATAGCCTTCATAATCCTATTTTTATCCTCTCTCTTTACCACAATCAGAATCATCTCTTTTTCAGAAGCCAAAGACACACCTAAAAATTGCTCGGCACCCTCCATCCCCGTACCTTTGGCGTGAATTACCGTACCACCGCCAGCATTTTCCCTTCTAGCGGCTTTCATAACCATATTCGTATATCCCTGATTTGCAATTACAATTAATAACTCATACTTCGTGTCTTTCAATTCACTTTCCTCCCCTTTTACAAAGTTTTGATTTTGTGTTAAAAACTGGAGCTGTCTCTTTCCTCCAATGCTTGACAAAGGTATGATAAACGCAATTCCCGTTCCAGGAACATCAATTTTCATTTTTTCCCATAACCCTCTTCGCAATTTTTTCCATACCTCCTTTGTGACAAAGGAAGTCATCAATATCCTCTCTATGGATTCCAAGCCAAAATAATCCAACACATCACTAGTAGCAGTTCCCCGAGATACCGTGCTAAAATAAACCGAAATGCCAGATTGCTGATAAAAATTCAGAAATTTCTTTGTCTTATGTCTATCAAGAATCGATACCATCATAAATAATTCACTCATACTTTTATTTCACTCTTTTTCCCTTCTATTATAAATAAAATAAATTCTCTATAATCTCATGATGCTGGGGTCAAAAGGTATTTTGCCCCCTTTGCTATCAGAATGCTCATTCTCTTATCGCTATGGCTATTTATAATTCAATAATTGTCTCTTCCTCTAACTGGTCAATCTCAGATACAATATCGGATGTCTGAGGCGATAATTTTTTCTTCATGCCAAAACGAGCGATTAACCCTAGAATTTGAATCGTAATCAACGGTGTCATCGCCACCATCGCTACTACGCCAAACGCATCTTTTACAATATCACCACCTAATGCCATACAAGCCCCCTGTGCCAGTGGAAGCAAAAAGGCTGCGGTCATCGGTCCGGAGGCCACACCACCAGAGTCAAAAGCGATGGCAGTGTATATCGGAGGAACAAAAAATGAGATAGAAAGAGCAATGACGTATCCAGGAATTAGAAACCACATAATAGAAATACCAGTTAATACTCGAATCATCGCAATTCCCAAAGATAAAGCCACACCTAGCGAAAGACTCATTCCCATCGTGCCCTCAGAGATGGCGCCATTCGTCATTTCTTCTACCTGTTTATTAAGCACATATACAGCTGGCTCAGCTCTGACAATGAAAAATCCCATAACCATGGCAATCGGAACAATAACCCACCGATGTGAGGACTGCGCCATCACTTGTCCTAAATAATTTCCCGCAGGCATAAATCCCACATTAACTCCTGTCAAAAATAATACTAATCCTATGTAAGTATAAACTAAACCGACTACAATTTTTATTAGCCTTTTTCGAGATAATTTTAGTACTACCAGTTGAAATATCGCAAAAAACAATATAATCGGTAATAACGAGACCGCAATTTCTTTTATATAAGTGGGAAATCCTACGCGAAATAGCTGCCATAATTCCACAGAATCATTGATTTTGGGAATCACTGGAGCCGTATAATCACTTCCCTCGGGATGAAAAATCATACCCAATATCAAAACAGCTAAAATTGGACCGACAGAACATAACGCAACCAGACCAAAGCTATCATCTGCCGCATGACTATCACTTCGGATAGAAGAAATACCGACACCCAATGCCATAATAAACGGAACTGTCATGGGTCCCGTCGTCACCCCTCCAGCATCAAAAGCAATGCTCTGAAAGCTGTCTGGCACAAACCATGCTAAAATAAAAATGATAGCATATAGAAAAAGCAAGATAGGAGAAAGCGGAATGCAAAATAACATACGTATCAAAGATATCACTAAAAAGACGCCAACACCACAGGCGACAACTAAGATTAAAACCATATTTGGAATAGATGGAATCTGGTTTGCCAAGACCTGCAAATCAGGTTCTGATATGGTAATAATAAAACCGAGTAAGAAAGCCAAAAGAACCATAAGCCATAATTTACGTGTACGTGTCATACAGGTACCTACACGTTCTCCCATAGGAGTCATAGCCATCTCTGCCCCCAGAGTAAAAAACATCATCCCGGTAATTAATAAGACAGCACCTAATAAAAAGCAGAGTAAAATACTGGACGAGATAGGTGTAATTGTAAAGCTAAGTAGTATTACAATCCCGATAATCGGAAGAACTGCATTCAAAGCTTCTTTTAATTTGTCCTTTAATTTTTCTTTTAATTTTAATGTGTAATCCAACTGTTCACCTCCAAAAATGATTTCTTTTTAAACAACTCTTTTTTAGTATAAATTATTTTGCTCAATTATGTCAATAGTCCAAGCACAATAACTCTTTTTATGAAATTATTAATAAGTAACAGTATAACAAAAAAGAAATTGTCATAAAGAAAACTTTATCTCTTTTTATGACAATTTCCTTTTTTGAATTTTTTAGAAATTACCTGATACTACCTATGTTCTCTTGATTTACAAAAATAAAGTGCATCCCATTTCTTTAAAAAACTGTATTTTATCCACAATATCTTTGGACTCCACATCAAATATCTTTGATAAACATTCTACACAATAATACTTCTTTGTCCCTCTATTTATCATTTTTTTCGTAATAGCCACTTCATCCCAGACTAATATTTTGCCGCATTTATGACAATGATTTTGTTTTTGTTTCTCTTGCTCATTCATCACATTTCACCAATCGACAGCGATAGACCCGACAGTCATGTCCCTGTATTTTCGTGATATGATAGTCGCGATAAATACCGATTTCTTCTTTGGTAAATAAATCTTTCATCAGACATCCATATCCTGAGGCATACGGAATTCCCGCATCGGCAAAAATACATTTTACTTCTCGTTCTTCCTCAAACAAATTAAAATAGGCTAAAATAAACTCTTGATTTGACAAAATCTTCATAAAGGTAAAAAGTTTATCTTCTATTTTTTCAAACGGCTCCATACTATCTTTTGTATCTGTTTTCGGAGCCAAAACGATATCTTTTCCTATCAGAAACGGTGGGCGACATTCCTCATCTTGATTTATCGCAATCAAGTCCTTATCCTGCAATAATGCCTTCATTTTAGGATTTATATTTCGTATATCTGCTCCCATCATCAAAGGAGTTCCAGCCAGACACCAGAGTACAAACTGCATTCTATATTCTTCATCTGTACATGGTTTTCCAATCGCCACATTTCCCTGATTATACATACCTACTGTCAACATATCGATATCGTTAAAACAATACGGTCCCGACTGGCAAAAATGCTCTATCTGCGACTGAAAAATATAAATAAAAGAACGGAAATTATCAAAAATATCTCCTGTAGAACGATACATATGGGCACCAATAGAGCGCATCCAATTCCATGACTCTTCCTCTCCCCAATTACAAGCAGAAAATAAAATCTCTCTTCCTGTAGCTCTTAACGCCATACTCATTGTCAGATAGCGATTTTTACAGTCTGCATTTTGTGGAAAATTACAGTAATCATACTTTAGAAAATCCACGCCCCACTCGGCAAATAATTTAGCATCCTGAAATTCATGGTCATAGCTCGAAGGATAACCCGCACAGGTTAATATACCAGAACAGGAATACATGCCAAATTTCAATCCTTTCCTATGTACATAATCCGCAACTGCTTTCATTCCATTTGGAAATTTCTCTGGGTCCGGCACTAAATTTCCATTGCTGTCTCTTTGCCTAAGAGCCCAACAATCATCAATCACAAGATACTCATAGCCCAAATCTCTATAACCTTCTTCTACCATAGTATCCGCAATCTCATAAATTAACTTCTCTGTAATATTCGCTCCGAAGGTATTCCAAGAGTTCCATCCCATCGGTGGTTTTGCTGCTATCATCATAACGCCTCCTCGTTTATTTATTATATAATGTTTTGCAGTGCAACTGCCTTAACTAGGTTTTATTTTAGTGGAATATTTAAGAAATGTATATAGAATTTTAGAAGGTCGACTTACCTTAATGTGCTTTTTTCATGTTTCATATTATATATTTTATGGAGCAATCGATTTTAAGAATAGTGGGAAGAGACGCTAAATGTAAATGGAAAAAGACGCTGATAGAGGAGAGAGGTATATCCCCCTCAAACACGTTCGTTCCCACGATTTTTCGACATACGCCGATTTTTGCCGCCTCCCGCAAACTCGCGCCTTCGGCACTCAAACAGTGCTCCAGCGGCAAAGCTAAGTATATCGAAAAATCGCTCCACTCTCTATCGTTTGTGGGGGATATACCTCTCTCCTCTATCAGCTGTGTATTGGCAAAACTGAAATGATTCGTATATTATTGTTTGGAAAATAGAATAATAAAAAATATAAGTTCTATTTTTTCGTATATATATATAATTGTACAGCATTAATTTTACATAAAAAATTTTTAAAGCTCCTAGTCTACTAGTATACAAAAAATAAAATATAAAACAACCAAATAAAAAATATTCCTATAGATAATGGAATATTCTAGTATCAAAACAATATAAAAACAAGTTTATAGCATTTCGCCAACGCACAGCAAAGGGAGCAAGGGACTATGTCCTCTGAAAACGATAGAGAGTGGAGCGGTTTTTCGATATACTTAGCTTTGCCGCTGGAGCACTGTTTGAGCGCCAAAGGCGCGAGTTTGCGGGAGGCGGCAAAAATCAGCGTATGTCGAAAAACCGTGGGAACGAACGTGTTTTCAGAGGACATAGTCCCTTGCTCCCTTTGCGTCTGTTGTATCTGTTACATCTGTCCCCTCCCCATCACACCAGAAACTATCCATTCGTCCTAATAACAGTATTCAACGTAACTGTCCCCGCACTATAATAAGTATCTGGCTCATACCCCATAATCTTTAGCTTAATTTTTTCTCCATCTGCAACATCCGTTTTCAGTGAAACAGATTTCACATATTCTCCAGGCTTTAATAATCCTGTCTCACCAAGAATACTACCACTCTCATCGAGTATACGAAGTTTAAGCCATACATCATATTCTTTGGAATTCGTAAAATATACATCGGCCTTTTCTCCGTCTGTAATTATATTCCCGCATACATACGCCTTAAACTCCATGCCGTCTTGATAAATCTCAGACCACCCAAGGGAATCCTCCACAGTTGGCATCCCACTCTGAGCATCCGTCTCAAAAGATGGAGGCTGAAATTTGCTCTCATCATTTCTTTTTGATCCAAATGTTAGCGCTAATATCATACTAATTAATGAAAGAATACATATGATGCTAATAATAGGTAAAATTCGTTTATTTTCCATAGAAAAGCTCTCCTTTAAGGTTTATTTTCTAATTTTACACCAATACCTACACTTCTTTCAATAATTTAAGCACGAAATGCAAAAATCCGTCACGAATAGTAGAAAAATTTCAGTGCCCCCTCCTTCTCCTACTGAAATTTATAAATCCTCTTAGCAATCTGATATCCACCCACTGTGACTTTCTTGCCCACTTCCCCTGGTAAATTTGTCAAACCACTTAATTTCGTATATCTTAACTGATAATACAACTTAGGATTCTCTCTCTTTATATCATTCCAAATTTCACGATGTCTCACTCTCGCCTTCTTATCCCCACTCAACAAAAGATGAATCGAGGAAATCGCCATCATAATAGAAATATTGCGACACATATACCTTGCCAGCTTTGGATGCTTTTTCTTTACTTCCCTCAAGTCCACACTTTCCATCACAATCTTCGTCACCTTAATCTGCTGTTCAATTCTTGAGATTAAAACCTTCTCATTGACAGACTGGTCATCTCTCCCCAGATAATACTGATATAAATTTATATCCAAATAATAGATGGTCTCTACATATGGCAGAGGACGGTAAGCAAAAATATTATCCACATAAAAAGTATGCTCAGGCAAAATCACACCCGATTTTCTCAGTATCGCCGTGCGATAAATGAGCGCATGCATAACCAAATACTGAGAAGGACGAAACGCCCTCGTCTCTTCCCATGTACAAGACCTATCGACTGGAAAAACATTTCGATAACTTATCGTCTTTTCCTCTCCCTCTTCCAAATGATTATACGTATAATTACAGACGAGCAAATCTGGCGCCTCTGCCCCCTCTTCATCGAAATCTCCCTCACATAATTTTTCTAATTTTTGTAAAAGCTCCATATATGCCTCTTCTTCCAACCAATCATCTGAATCTACAACCTTAAAATACTTCCCAGTCGCAAGCTTTAATCCCGTATTCACCCCAGAGCCATGTCCGCCATTCCCCTTATGTACCACTCTCACAATATCTGGATACCAACTTTCATAACTATCCGCAATTCTTCCCGTCTGGTCAGTAGAACCATCATCCACAATAATAATCTCTACCTTATCTCCACCTATCACTAAAGACTCCATACAGCGCTGTAAATATTCCTCCGAATTAAAGCACGGTACTGTAATCGTTAAATACTTCATTCCCCTTTTTCCTCTTTTCTTCCAAGTATTTTTAAAACATATCAATCTCCAACAAGATTGTCGGCACAAAATCATATATTTCTCATATATATAAAATTTTAATATATAAAAAATCTATATATAAATTATATACATATCATTCTCTCTTGTCAATATTCTTTTTAGTATGGCATCTCATTAATATAATAGTACATTTCATGCCAACCAAAAGCTAATAAATCAACTTCATATAATACATAATTACTTAACAAAGCTTTTATATTATTATAACAGCTCGAATTTTCAATATTATTGACAAAATCTTAAAAATTTCTTGACTAGTTCTTAAGAATTTATAATAAACCCTTATTTCATACTCTTTTTCTTATTTTATGGGGATGTTTTGCTTTTGTATATTTTGGCATAGCTAAGCATAAGTTGACATATCTTGGAAAGTAATATAGTAGTAAATCTGTAGTAAATTTAATTTAAGACGATTTTCTTCATTTCTTCTTTCGTATCTTCTGCTGTTAGATGAGATTCCAAAGATGATATCCCTACAGACTAACTGTTCAGAGCCCGATTCCACTATCAAAACTTTCAAATCGCTCCATTATTTTTTCAAAAAATTCACCTTGCTATCCTAAGACTGCTTTGATAAAATGGGTATAGAAAAATTATGATATGTTTTTTATCAGTGAAAAATCATATAGTTTCAGTGGTTAAATAAGGTTAAACTGGGAAGGAGGAGATAGATAATGACAAAGGTATTCAATACATCTGCCATCTGTTCACCAAAATTACATTATATGGTAAATATCGAGAATCGATTAATAGAAATAAAAAAAATGGTCGATGCAGGAATGTATTTTACGATTAACCGTGCAAGACAATACGGAAAAACAACAACGCTTCTTGCATTAGAAAAGTATCTAAAAAAAGATTATTACGTAATATTACTCGATTTTCAAGATTTTGACACAATAAAATTCAGAGATGGACATATTTTTTCGCTCTCCTTTGCAAGCTCTTTCCTAAGAGAACTTGAGGATAATATTACTGTTATAAGCACTGAACTCCAAAAGGAAATTGCTTGTTTAAGAGAAAATGCAACTGTATCAAATATCTATTTTTCTATGAAAGAACTCTTTGAGGGAATCAGCAATATTTGCGCTAAAACTAATAAACCACTTGTTTTAATGATTGATGAAGTAGATAATGCGGCAAATAATCAAGTTTTTCTCGATTTTCTCGCTCAATTAAGGTCTTATTATATTAAGAGAGAAAAACGTTCTACTTTCCAGTCAGTCATTCTTGCAAGTGTATATGATATAAAAAATCTAAAACAAAAATTACGACCAGAAGATGAGCATAAAAGTAATAGTCCGTGGAACATAGCTGCCGATTTTGAAGTTGAAATGAGTTTTTCAACAGGTGATATCGCTGGTATGCTTGCAGAATATGAAAAAGACTATCATACTGGTATGAATGTAAATGAAATATCCAAAATGCTTTATGATTATACTTCTGGTTATCCGTTTCTTGTATCGAGAATTTGTAAAATAATAGATGAAAAGATTAGCCCAGCAAGACAATCTAAAGCATTAGCATGGACAAAAAATGGCTTCTCTGAAGCAATCAGACTCATATTGACAGAAAAAAATACATTGTTTGAGTCATTAATGGATAAGATTAAAAACTATCCAGAATTAAATTCCATGATTCGTGCATTACTTTTTACAGGAAAAAGTATCGTATATAATTCAGACGAATCAGCCATTGATATAGCAACTATGTTTGGATTTATCAAAAACAATAACGGAGTCGTGGAAATTGCAAACCGTATTTTTGAAACAAGGCTTTATAATTTTTATCTTTCCACGTCTGAAATGCAAGGATTAGATATTTACAAAGCATCTTTGCAAGATAAGAATCAATTCATACTAGATGGACATCTTAATATGAAACGAATCCTAGAAAAGTTTGTAGAACATTTTCATGAGCTTTATGGTGACTGTGAAGATACTTTCTTAGAAAATGAGGGACGTACTTACTTCCTTCTATATCTCAAACCTATCATCAATGGCACTGGAAATTATTATATCGAATCCAGAACAAGAGGGCTTCGCAGAACTGATGTAATTGTTGATTATCACGGGGAACAATATATAATTGAAATGAAAATATGGCGGTGAGAAACAACTTATTGGATATCTTAATGATTATCACCAGAATAAAGGATATATGGTTAGTTTTAACTTCAATAAGAAAAAAGAAATCGGAGTAAAAGAAATAGTAATTGGAAATAAAACTTTAATCGAGGCTACCGTTTGATTCCAGCATAGCTTAAGACAAATTTTATCCCATTAGGCATCAATTCAACTGTAAGTACTTCAAGAAATAAGCTATTATGATAATACCACTTCAGTGGTATTTTTCATAAACGCCTTTTTTTGAAGCACTTACATAAAGTTAGTTGTAATTACCCTTTTTTTGAAACACTTATTATACATATATTACTTTTAGTTACCTTCTGCCAAAACATCTCATTACCGTAATTATAATAGTTGAAAAAATTCTGTTACACTTAATTGCTATAGCTAACACCTTCTTTCTACCTGAATACCTATCTACACATATTTTATTTTTCAAAATCGAGTAATATGATGAACTGCGTGCTATATAATAATTATCAAATGAATGATTTTGCTTATACTCTTTCAGGAAAATATTAATTGCTAAATCACAAAAATCTCTTTCCACTTGAGCTATAAAGTCGAATTGTTCCCTATAATAATTTGCAATTTCTCTTTCCTTTTCATATAGCAAAACTGATTTTTCAAACATCTTATTCGATACTTTCTTCATTATAGACTCTTCATTAGCTCTATAATGATATAAGTATTCTGAATTTAATATTGAAATACAATCAGCCTCAACAATAACTGGAAACATAATATTCATATCCTCGCCTATTGTAATTCTTTCATCAACCCAATGAAGATTTTTTTCCAAAAGATTCTTCTTAAGAAGTTTTCCCCATCTACTGATTCTAATTCCACGACTTAGTGGGTTACCATCATTTATCAAAACAGGAAATATCTTATCTCTTATATCTTCTTTCTGATATACCCCATCTAAGACGCTATGATGATCTGGAACTGATTTATCTGAAAATTCATGATAATATGAACAACAAACAATATCAGCATTGGTTTTTTTATATTCACCCACCAGCCTTTCGATTATTGTAGGATCAACCCAGTCATCACTATCCACAAACATAATTAGCTCGTTCCTTGCATTTATAACTCCTGTTTTCCATGCAGAAATAAGTCCTCCATTCTTTTTATGAATAACCTTAATACGTACATCTCGTTTCTTATAATCATCGCAGATATTACCACAATTATCCGTTGATCCATCATCAACAAGAACTAACTCGAACTCTTTGTATGTTTGAGATAGTAATGAATCCAAACATTTTTTTAAATATAATTCAACATTATAAACAGGCACAATAACACTAACAGTCTCCACATTTTCTCTTTTGTACATACTATCTCTCCCAACTGATATTACGTTTAAATACTGCTCCCAAATGTCCACCTATAATACAGTGTTCCTCTGTCACGGACTTTATACACATTGTGTTATATGATATGATATTGTCATTTCCAATTACAACGCCTTTCAAAATACTGCAATTATTGCAAATCCAGACATGACTTCCAATTTCAACCTTTTCATCTCGACCTAAAAAATCAGACTTATCATAGTGGATAACTTTATGTCCGTCTGAATCACGAACAACAACATTTCCTCCAACCAAACAGTTATCTCCAAATTTAATACCATGCATACTAGAAAATGAACATCCATTATTACAGGTAAAACCATCTCCAAATTCTATAATAGAGGAATCAACTAAAATAGAAAAATGCGGAGAAAACCTCGCCTTGTCTCCTGTAAATACTATCTGACCATTATTTCGAAAAAAAAGTAGACTCCTAGTTGGATTATAGTGATATAAATCCTCAGACCCTCCAAAGCCAAATTGTATCATGAAAGGTTTCAATTTTCTCTTAATTACAATCGAATCTTTTTTCAAATTTTTTATTTTCACATGTCTTGATACAACTATTGGAAATTTAATTGCATCACATAAATCAAAATTCTTAAAATTTATATATATTGTCTTCGTGGGACTAAATTGATTTTTCCAAAGCAAACTTATAGCTTTTTTTATGTTCATTCCCTATTCAACTCCTTCCTCTTATATGTCCACTTATTAATTTATCTTTGAACACAATAGCATAATAACGACAGCTAGAATTAAAAATAATATTTACTAAAAAATAAAGCAACAACATTATTATTGTTAGTACCGCTCCGTACACTGTAAACACAATATAATTATCAACTTCAATTTTCATAGTCCTTGTACTAAGCATCACGCCAAAAAATAAAATAAAATTAACTGCCAACGTGCAATACGTTCTAATCGGCAGTCTCTTTAATATCTTTGTGTTCGCATAAATAACCATGTCATTCGTTCTATATAAAAGAGCCACAATTGTTCCCAGAAGAACTCCATAAATTCCTACTTGTTTAACAAGAATTACTGATACGATTATATTTATTGCAGCTTCTAATATTGATCGCCACATAGTCTGCTTTGCATGTTGTGCGATATTAATCAGATTACTGGAAACAGCACGACTTGCAGATAACAATTGAATCATGCAAAACAAAAAGGGCAACTTATCATCCAAATAATATGCATCTGAGACTCCCTTAGTATATAAAGATATAAAAGGCAATATTAAAATATAGCAAACACTAATCAAAGAAAAGACAAAAACCAAATAAAAACTATCAAATGCATCATTTAAGCGGATGTACTCTTCCTTATTTTCATGATATGTCTGCCCAAGCGAAAATTTAATACTGTTGAATAATGTACTAATTAATGTTTGAAGCCCAGAAAAGACTAAATTATACACTGCATATATACTGGCCGTAGTCAATCCACACATAGTTGACAATATTATAGTATCTGTACTATTAAAAACAGTTAATGTCACCTCATGTACTAAGAATGCATTTTTTTGTTTCAATGCTTTATTGTTTGGTTTACTTGAATAATCAATCCATTTATAATTCTTGTTAAAATATATTTTATAAAATACCACCTGCATCACATTAATCAATAAATATGACAATTGTAGATAAACAACATTCACCTGTAAATTAGCTAATGTTATTTTTGCAAGATACGAACACACCTGAACTACAAACGTTATATTTGAAGTAATATAATTTTTCCCCTCGGCAAGCAACAATTGCTTGAATGTTGCAACATAATAAAATGATATCACCCCTGCTAAACCATTAAACAAAAAAACTAAAGCAATAATCTTTTTATCCATTCCCGATGATATTGCAAATGGAGCTACAATTGACAATGCTATTACACATAAAAAATAGAAAAATGTGATTTTTCGATAATACGTTCTTGTTGCAACAAGAATTCCTGATATTTCATTCTTATTATTTTGTGTGATAGGCTTATATAGAGCCTGAACCGTTGCTGTTCCTATTCCAGCCTCAAGCAAAGCAACATAACTATATATTTGTGTTACTGTATTTAATAACCCGTTGGTTTCTGAGCCATATCCAACCAAGATTAATCTAGGAACAATAATTCCCAGTGCTAGGATAATAATTTGAGTGCTAAATCCAAAAATAATATTATAAAGTCCTTTTTTAAATTTCATTTATTTTCTCCACCTCTCAAACCTGCTCTTTACTATAATATCCGATTACTTTACCTGGCACTCCTGCAATAATAGCGTATTCTGGAACATTTCTATTAACGACACATCCCGCAGCTACTACTGCACATCTTCCAATTGTTACACCTGGAAGTACAACTGCATTTGCCCCAATCCAAACACCATCTTCAATAGAAACAGCACCACAAACAAAACCACCATTTTTATAATCATGATTATGATCTACAATGACTACATTATTTGCTATCTGCACATGTGACCCGATTGAAATATTGTCTTTACAGGTAACAGAAACATTATAATTGAGAAAACAATAATCACCTACCTTCAAATTTCCACCCTCAACCAAAATATGATCTTGTCCACGCGTCTTTAAGCGTTTTCCGATTTGAACATTACCATCTGAAGAAATTGCAATATTTAGCCCATGCCATTTTTGGTATAGATTACATGCTATCCTTTTTTGATATTTGATTTTATAAAATAAGATTTTCAAAATGCTAATCGTTGATATCATAACTTCTCCTCTAATACCTCTTGAATATAACTGCTATGATAAGCAATCACTAATACTACAACAAAAAGCGCATTTTCAAACGGATGCTCTGTTATCATTTCAATGGAACATGCCAAAATAACGGCAGACATTATTTTATTAAGCATGCTATTCTTGATGTTACTTACTTTTTTCATACAAATAAAAACAATAATCAAAAAAAGCACAAGGGCTATCAATCCACCTGAGTAAAACATATTAAGCAATTGGTTATGCTCATATGTAACTCCGTTATCATTAAATACTTGTGCTGTTCCTATTCCACTTCCTAATATAAAGTGTTTCATTCCCTGTTGAAATGCTGAATTCCAAATTGTTGTTCTTCCTGTAAATGTTAACGACTTACCTAAAACACCTTCAATCAACCACGCGAATTGCGATTGAATTCCAAAAAATACTATTCCAATATTAATTCCAATTTCTATAAACCATGCTTTTAACGCAAAAGTTGCTGTAACTCGCTCAGTAAAATTAAAAACAACGAAATAAATAATTAGAACTCCCATTGAAACCAACGCAGTTGCAACTTGCTCCATTAAAAAAAAACAAATAGAAATCCCAATAGTTACCAAAAGCATTATCATCCACGAAACCTTGTACTTATTATTTTTCTTAAAATGAAAAAAAGCTATTAACAACGTAGCAATAACTGGAAACGCATATGAAGCAATTCTTACACGTAATCCCAACCAATACCAGTTCATTCCATTATAAGTCACAAATCCAAATATTGCATTTATAATCAAATGAATCATTCCTATTATCCCTACACTTTTTATCACTACTTTTGGATTTCTTTTAATTCCATAATCAATTAAAAATGTCATTGCTATATTAGGTAATGCATAATTCATCCATGTTGAAATATTTCCTTCCCTGAATATTGTCATAACTCCAAGATAAAGTTCAAGCACAATAATCAAAATCGCAATTCTACTTGGTTTATATATTTGCTTCAAAAAAAATATAATTCCAAAGGCAACAATAATCCATTTACCATACCTATATATGTATCTAAGTTGAGGGACAAAATAAAAATATCCAATAGGATAAATAAGTATTGCCATTAAAACGAAATACTTAATGCTATATTTACTGATTTTCATTTACTCCCACCTTCTCACTCATTTTTGCTTTCATTAACTACATGAAAGATCTGATGTACAATAGAATCGTTATCATACACAAATTCTGGTGTATGTCTTTTCATCTCCCTCAGTATTTCTGGACTCTCAATTATCTCTAATAACTTCTCTGTTATTCCTTCTTCTGTATTATCACAAATAATTCCATATTTTTTATCTTCGAGCAATTCATACGCCGAATCAAAATTAGTGCTTATCACAGGTGTTCCTGCTATAAGTGATTCCATAATTACCATCGGTTGTGATTCATATTCCGATGTTAATACAAACAAATCAGCCTTTGCCATATAAGGATACGGATTACTCTTCATTCCGACGAAACGCACTATGTCTTGGAATCCGTTTTGAAACAACATATTTTCAATTTTATTTTTTTGAGTTCCCTCTCCTACAATTATCCAATTAATTCGATTTCTTCGTCCACCCATTCTATTAAGAATGCCAATAATCCTATCAAACGCCTTTTGTTTTTCGATTCTGCCAACCGAAATAAGATTAATCTTCTCCTTTTGATAATATTCATCACTTATTTCTTCTTGCGCTTTTCTCCGAATATCATCTATTGGTACTATATTTTTAATAACACTCATTCTATTTTCTAATGATGGAAATGCTTTAACAAACGATTTCTTTGCAGTTTCAGCGACAAAGAAAATTTGATTTACAGTTAAATATGCATTTTCAGTTCTGATTCTATATCTTGGAATGTTATTATAATCATTATGCATCCAAATAAACCGCGGCTCAATATCCGTAAACGTCGTAAAAAAATTACTAAATCCTTCCTGAAATCCTATCACCGCATCATAATCATTTTTGATTTTCTTTTTTGCAAATTTTTTCAAAACAGAATCCCAGAACTTATCCTCTCCTATTATTTTAGCTCCCATTGAACCAACTGCCCGATAAAACAAAAGTTTATACCTATGATTTAATGTTTTCCTTTCAGAAAAATGTCCCTGCATAAGTAAGTTTCCTTTTATTACTTTTACTTTGTTAGGAACAGAATTTTCATACGCACCATAAGGTGAAAAAATCAATAAATCCAAGTCAACATCATAATTTGACATATATGAAAGAAGATTCAACAAACTTCGGCGTGTTCCGCCTATTTCAAGATTACTTATTACAAATAATAACTTCATCTAAGTGCCTTTCTATTTTTTCCGAATCATTTTTGCTGGATTATGAATTCTCAATATTCCTTTGCTCTACAAGAAAACGTGAAATTCTTTCAGACCAATTTTTATACCCAAACTCTTCTACTGCGGTCTTTCTTGCGTTTCCTCTCATCTGTAAATATTCCTCTTCTGTCATGTTAAGAGCCTTGCGGATTGAACTCATACACTCATTCACATTACCTGTTTCAAACAAAAAGCTATTATACCCATCCTTCAAATATATTTTTGTATAGTCTCCTACCTTTGAGCAAACTGGAATTATTCCAAACGATAGGCTCTCTGGAATTTTACTGGGAAAATTTGCTTCTGTCACTCCATTTTTGAAACGTGGAAGTGCCAGAAAATCCATTTTTCTATACAAATCTATGAGTTTGCTATATTTCATCCACCCATGAACTTCCAGTTGAATTCCTTTTATCAATTTTGGGTTTCCAACTTTCTCTTTTAGTTTTTCTTGATCCATTCCAGTGATATGAATTTCAATGCTCTTTTTCTCATCATCAGATAACATCTGAAGTGCTTGAAACAATAACGTCAAATCATCCTCATGTGTATTCGCCTTTGCTCCTGAATATATGAACTTTAATATTTGAGGCTTAGACAAACGTTTCACTTCACCAAACTCATCTGGATCAGACATTATAGGAAGAATCAGCGTATTTTTGCATCCATGCTCCATCTCGATAGATTGCAATCTTTCACTTATTGGAAGCGCTTTTGGAACTTTTTCAAGCTTGAATTTCCACTTGAAAATCATCCCCCAATATCGTGGATTTACCAAATAATGCCTATATTGAATCGGAAGCAAATCTTCATAATGAATATACGCCATATGATCCGTTCCTACTCTCTTTGCAAGCCATTTCTGTGCTATCCAACCAATATCATGAAGAATATAATAATCATCCATGCTCATCTTATATTCTTTATACATTTCAATATAGAACTCACAAGCCATTCCATATTTTTCAATCTTCGTTGGCTTTTCATTCCTATATTCAATACCCTTATATATATATATGCTTCCAATTTTATCCTTTAGCCTGTTTGTTCCCTTACCCAGAATAATAACCTTCCACCCAGCTTTTAGCAATGCCAATGCCAGATATTGATCGTAATTTGCACCTGCCGACCCTCGTGGAAATCCTGGCGCTCCTAGAATAAATATTCTCTTTTTCTCTTTCAACATTGCTTCCCGCCTTTCTTATATCATTCTACAAGTGTATCTAACCAACGCTTACAGACAATTTTACTATCCAGTCTCAATATCCTTTTTTTTGCTTCTGTTCCCAACGAATTACGCATCAATTGATTCGACATGAGCAAATCCAGCTTCTCTGCCATCTCATCAACATTGCCCACTTCAACCAATAAACCATTTTCACCATCTTGAATCAAATCTTTTGGTCCGCTTTGGCAAGCTGTTGATATACATGGCAAACCAGCATACATAGCTTCGCAAAGTACATTGGGGAAACCTTCAAAAAACGACGAAAGAACAAATATTTTTGCTTTTTTCATTTCAAGAAAAGGTGTATGTGTTACACCGCAAAGTAAAATACGTTCTGTCATACCTGCCTGATCTATCCACTTTTGAATATCTTCTCTCATATCACCTTTTCCATATATTTTTATATTCCACTCTTTGTGATTGTCCGCAATTTTAGCAAACGCTGATACTAATGTCTTATAATCTTTTTGACGTTCTAATCGTCCAACTGAAATCAATGTATTAGATTTTTCTATTTCTCCCATGCATTGTTTATCCATCTCCTTGAAATCCAAGGGATTTTCAAGAACCTTAATCTTTTTTCTAAGAAACTTTGGATAAATATCTATAATTTCATTAGTTTGAACAATCAATTCATCTGCCAACAAATAAACAGCGCATAATAATGAGAATACCCATTTTGAATATTTTCTTGCTAAGTTATTTCTATCACAAATTACTATCTTTTGTTTTGTTCCGATTGACGCAATCGAAAGAACAATATTGGTTCTACCAAGGAATGACACAGCTACATCTGTATCTTTTCTATTCTTTAGTTGCCGTCTCACACTTGAAATATCCTTTATGATTCCAAAAAGCGCATTATCTTTTACATGGTTATAACGAATTACTTCGATATCATCATCAACTATATAAAACTGTTTTCTTCTCTCTAATGAGGTAATACTTACCCTGTTCCCCATTTTTGAAAACGAAGTAGCCAAGTTAACCAATACATGTTCTGCCCCTCCACCAGAAAGGCTACTAATATAAAAATCTATATTCTTATGTTCCACCATTTACCAAGCTCCTGCTCTCATCATAGTCTTATTATGATTTTTTTACTGCATACCTTTTCAAAATATCCTCATATTCCACAACATTCCCACTATATACCTCCAGCATCTGATCTATCACTTTATCCCAGTCATATCTGCTCAAAATATAGCTTGCTGCTTTGTCTTTATACTCATTTACAACACTTTCATTATCCAAAAGATATTGCAATTTTAATTGAAGGTCTTTTACATTTCCTTTTTCAAACCACTCCGCATACTTTCCTACTACTTCTGTATTTTCTGGAATATCACTTATCAAACAACAATTTCCGTAGCTCATTGCCTCTAAAAGAGCATTTGCCATTCCTTCAAGATTGCTTGGTAAAAGGAATATATATGCATTACTATAAAGCTCTGAAATTGTATCGCCATATACATACCCAGAAAAAATAATTCGTGAATCATCCTCGGCTAATTTTACTAAGCTATTATAGTATTCTTTGTTTGCCTCTGCCCCACCTGCAATTACCAGCTTCTTTGAGGTTTTACATTTTTTGAACGCCTTTATAAGATAATGAATGCCTTTTTCAGGAACAATTCTTCCTAATGACAAAAGGTATTCATCCTTTTCGAGTGAAAACTTTTCCCTTATAATCTGTGCTTTCTTTTTCTTAGGCTCATCAATACCGTTAGCAAAAAGAATGGATTCCGCATTATATTTATCTTTTATGTACTGCTTCATATTCTTTGAAAGAACTAAGCATACATCTGCTTTCGTTGCTGCCATCCGTTCGCCAAATTCCAGATATCTTGAAGCAAATCCACCCCATTTATCTCTTTGACTATCTATTCCATGTAATGATGCAACAACTCTTAGACCAAATAGTTTAGCTAACGGAATCATTACGCATGAACCAGAAGCTCTATAGCTCACACAATCGTACCTTGCAATTGCAGCATGAATAGTAGCCAAAAAGGAATATATCGGAACACATGCAGCTCCTTTAACCGTTGGAATTGTGACTATCTTAATTCCTTTGTATTCTTTCAGTTTTTTACCATCAAATTCTTTTCCAAAAACATTATGTCCACCACGATTATATACAGTAACATTATTTCCTCTTTTCACCATACGAATCGCATGCTGCTCAACGCCTTTTTCTATTCCTCCCTCATTTGACGGAATCCGCTTGTGACCAATTATAGCAATCTTCATCATCCTGTCCTCAATATATCTTAATCTCTCTGAAAAATATCACGTGTATAAACTTTTTCTTTCACATCATCCAGACACTTATCATAGCGGTTTGCAATAATCGCCTGACTCTGTTTCTTGAACTGTTCCAAATCATTTACTACAACTGATCCAAAAAACTTCTCGCCATCTTTTAGAGTCGGCTCATAGATGATAACGGTTGCACCTTTCGCTTTAATTCGCTTCATAATGCCCTGAATAGAACTCTGGCGAAAGTTATCGCTATTGCTTTTCATAGTCAAACGATAAACACCAACCACTACTTCTTTCTCCTTGTTCTTATCCCAACTATCATTCGCTTCATATGCGCCAGCGATTTCTAACACACGGTCAGCAATGAAGTCTTTTCTTGTGCGATTGCTCTCGACAATCGCCTCAATCAAGTTCTCCGGCACATCCTGATAATTGGCTAATAACTGCTTCGTATCTTTTGGAAGGCAATATCCACCATAGCCAAACGATGGATTATTGTAATGGGTGCCGATACGAGGGTCCAGGCAGACACCATTGATAATCTGCTGTGTATTTAACCCTTTCATCTCAGCGTATGTATCTAGTTCATTAAAATAGCTCACTCGCAAAGCGAGATAGGTATTCGCAAATAATTTCACCGCTTCGGCTTCCGTGAAGCCCATGAACAGCGTATCGATATTTTCTTTGATTGCGCCCTCCTGCAAAAGTTCTGCGAAAGTATGTGCAGCCTTTACGAGTCGTGCATTCTCTACATCGATACCAACAATGATACGGCTCGGATACAAGTTATCGTATAAAGCTTTGCTTTCCCGCAGAAATTCTGGACTAAAAATAATATTGTCACAGTGGAATTTCTCACGAATGCTTGCCGTATAACCGACAGGTATGGTGGACTTAATCACCATAATCGCTTCTGGGTTAAACTCGATAACCAACTGAATCACTGCCTCAACCGCAGACGTGTCAAAGAAATTCTTTTTACTGTCATAATTGGTAGGAGTTGCAATCACTACAAAGTCTGCATCACGATATGCCTCTTTTGCATCCAAAGTTGCTGTCAAATTCAGTTGCTTCTCTGCTAGATACTTTTCAATGTATTCATCTTGAATCGGAGACTTTTTATGATTGATTAAATCAACCTTCTCTGGCACAATATCTACCGCTGTAACTTTATGGTGCTGTGCTAATAAGGTAGCGATAGAAAGACCAACATATCCTGTTCCAGCTACTGCAATTTTTAAATCCTCAAAATTTCTCATTCTTCTTCCCTCTTTATCTGTCTTCTCGTGAGCTCTGCGGTTTATAAAACTTTGCATACCACTCGGCAAACTTTCGCAAACCGTCTCGCAGACTGGTCGATGGCTGATACCCAAAATCTCTCTCCAATGCGCTCGTATCTGCGTAAGTCACAGGTACATCCCCTGGCTGCATCGGTACAAGCTCCTTATGTGCCTCGAAGTCATAATCCTCTGGCAGTACCTTAGCTCGAACTAATTCCTCCGAAAGAATCTGCACAAAATCTAGTAGATTCTCTGGGTTATGATTGCCAATGTTATAAACCGCATACGGTGGAATCGGTAGACCGTCCTCGCCGTTTTCTCGATTCGGTGCCTTCTTCATCACACGAATAACGCCCTCCACGATATCGTCCACATAAGTAAAATCTCGTTTGCAATTACCATAATTAAAAATCTGAATTTTTTCGCCCTTCACCAGCTTATTGGTAAAACCAAAATAAGCCATATCTGGACGCCCTGCGGGACCGTACACCGTGAAAAATCGAAGTCCCGTAGATGGCAGATTATATAATTTAGAGTATGCATGCGCCATCAACTCATTCGATTTCTTCGTAGCGGCATAAAGAGAAACTGGATTATCTACTTTATCCTCCGTACTGTATGGCACTTTCTTATTTGAACCGTAGACAGACGAACTGGAAGCATAGACCAAATGCTCCACGCCAGAAGCTCCATTATCATAGGAGTGGCGACATGCCTCCAAAATATGAAAGAATCCAACCAGATTGGATTCTATATATGCATCTGGATTCGTGATGGAGTAACGCACACCTGCCTGTGCCGCAAGATTCACAACAACAGCAGGCTGATACTTTTCAAAAAGTTCCATAATCAGAGCCTTATCGGCAATACTGCCTTTCACAAAGGTGAAAGTAGAATACTGACTTAGCTCATTCAGACGGAAATCTTTTAATGCCACATCATAGTAATCGTTCTTATTGTCGATACCAATCACTTTGGCGGACGGTACCTCTTCGCAGATTCGTTTCACAAGATTCGAACCAATAAATCCAGCTGCACCTGTCACCAATATTGTTTTATTTTCTAAACTCACTGTACTCATAATTCTTCCATCATCCTCTCAAACTCCCCAGCCGCAATCTTCGCCTTCACCTCAAGCCCAACACGAACTCGCCTCTCCTGTCCAAAGAGAG